>JAQUUY010000129.1 GCA_028693645.1 Eubacteriales bacterium
ACAGACAGAGCTACGGCGGATGCAAAGTCGGCGTAGGCGATGTAGTCATCGGTGCGGCAGCATTGGCGGCTGACTATAACGGAGCCAGCAAGGCTTCTCATGTTAAGGATAAACTCATCGAAATGACTCATTTAAATGAAACTCTTTTCTGCTGCGGTATCGCATGTTCGGCAGAAGGATATCCGACTGAAGCAGGTAACTATCAAATCGATTTACTGCTTGCGAACGTTTGTAAGCAGAATATTACTCGTTTCCCCTATGAAATTGTCAGGCTTGCAGAAGACATCGGTGGCGGACTCATGGTAACAATGCCTGCTGCTGTTGATTTTAAATCCGACACTAAGGTTGGCAAGAACGGCGAAACCATTGGTGACATCTGCACGAAGTATTTCGGAGGATCCCCGATTACAACGACAGAAAACAGAATGCGTGTTCTGCGTTTCCTCGAAAACATCTGCCTTGGTTCTTCGGCAGTTGGTTACAGAACAGAGTCAATGCACGGAGCAGGTTCCCCGCAGGCCCAGAGAATCATGATTGCAAGACAGGGCAACATCGAAGCTAAAAAAGAACTTGCGAAAGTCATCGCGGGTATCAAAGAATAATAGTACGAGAACTCTATAAGGACGGTTCCGTCAGGAGCCGTCCTTATATCCCTATGGAGAAGTAATATGATTTGTGGCGTAAAGTTCTGCGGAGGATGTAATCCCCGATATGAGCGCGGCGAAGCCCTTGAGAAAATCCGCCGTCACTTTAAAGACAAGATTGAATTTCATTATGCTGAGGAGAATGTTCCTTACGATTGTCTTTTGGTCATCGGCGGCTGCACAAATTGCTGCGCATCGCATTGTCAATACGATGTAAAACAAGATTGTGTAAGAATGTGGGATGAAAGTCATATTGAAGATATTGTAAAGAAACTGGAGTCCATGATAAGTGGTTAGAGGAGGTAGGATCATTTGAGTTGGCAGGATGATTATAAGAAAAAACTTTGTACTGCAGAAGAAGCAGTCAAGCATATCAAGAGCGGAGATGCTGTTTTTCTTGCGCACTGCGTAGGCGAACCACCGGTTCTTGTTGATGCAATGGTTGCAAATGCAAAACAGTACGAAAATGTTGAAATAAAGCACATGGTCAGCCTGGGAAAGGGAGCTTATACCGCCCCCGGGATGGAAAAACATTTTCGCGTGAATCCGTTTTTTACAGGCGCAAGCACAAGAGTCGCCATTGAAGAAGGTCGCGGAGATTTTACTCCCGCATTTTTTCACGAAATTCCGAAATTAATTCGCGAAGGAAAAGTCAGATGTGATGTCACCATGGCACAGGTCGCGCGTCCGGATGAAAATGGATATTGCAGCTTAGGAACTTCCGTTGACTACACTTGGCAGGCAATCAAAACAGCGAAAACTGTCATCGTACAGGTCAACGATCAAATGCCGCAAACCTTTGGAGATAAAGTTCATATCGATGATTTCGATTACATTGTCGAAGCATCAACACCTCTTTATGAATTAAATCCTCCCAAAATCACCGAAGTTGAAGAAAAAATCGGAAGCCATTGCGCAAGCCTTGTTGAAGACGGATCGACACTTCAACTTGGAATCGGCGGAATCCCCGATGCGGTTATGCTTTTCCTCGGCGACAAAAAAGACCTCGGAATCCATTCCGAAATGATTTCGGACGGTACCCTTGCGCTTTACGAAAAAGGTGTCATCACCGGAAAATATAAAAACTTTGACCAAGGTAAAATGACCGTCACCTTCCTTATGGGGACGAAAAAACTCTATGATTTTGTAAATGGGAATCCGGATGTGGAAGTAAGACCTGTTGATTATACAAATCACCCCGCTGTGGTCATGAAGCAGCACAAAATGGTATCAATCAATTCTGCCATCCAGGTCGATTTGCAAGGTCAAGTCGTTGCGGAAGCGATGGGCCTCAAACAGTTCTCCGGTGTTGGCGGACAGGTCGATTTCGTTCGCGGAGCAGCGATGGGCGATGACGGAAAAGCTATCATTGCGATGCCTTCGGTCACTGTGAAAAAAGACGGAACCATGATTTCTAAAATAGTTGCCTTTGTTGATCTTGGAGCCCCGACAACGACTTCAAGAAACGATGTTGACTATATAGTCACTGAATACGGTATCGCACCGCTAAAAGGAAAGTCCTTACGCGAAAGAGCAAGAAATCTGATTAATATTGCTCACCCCAGTGTAAGAGATGAGTTAGCCAAAGAATTCCAAAAGAGATTCAACGAGGCATACTAAAAAATAGGCTATTTGTGTTATTTGGTTAGATTCATGTTCGGCAGATACCGGATGTGAAGACCCGGGTGATTCCGGGAGAACAAAACAGGAGGGAAGAAATGTTAGCATTAAGAGTAGTACCAAAGGTATATTATTTTGAAACCTTTAAGGAATTCAACGACGAATTCCAGATCGGCAAAAACGATCTCGTGCTTACAAACGAATGGATGTACACCCCCTATATCAAACCCCTTGGTATTGAGACGAATGTAATTTTTCAGGAAAAATTCGGTGCCGGCGAACCCTCAGATGAAATGATTGATGCGATTGCAGACGAAATGAAGAAGTATCAATTTGACAGAATCATTGCGTTCGGCGGTGGAACAATCGTTGATATTTGCAAAATTTTAGCACTCGATATCCCCGGAAAATCAATCGATTTATTTACAGGCGCCGTGCCCCCCGTCAAGAAGACGAAGCTTGTTGTTGTTCCGACGACTTGTGGAACCGGAAGCGAAGTAACCAACGTAGCGATTGCAGAGCTGAAATCATTACATACAAAAAAAGGTCTTGCCGTAGAAGAAACCTATCCTGACATCGCAGTTCTCGTGCCTGAAACAGTAAAAGGACTTCCCTATAAGTTCTTTGTTACAAGTTCGGTTGATGCGTTGATTCATGCAATCGAATCGTATCTTTCGCCGAAAGCTTCGCCCTTTACCGAGATGTATTCCTTGCAGGCCATCCAGATGATTATGGACGGCTATAAAGAAATCGTTGCAAAGGGAGAAGAAGAAAGATTTAATCATCTTAAAGAGTTTGTCCTTGCTTCGAACTATGCTGGTATCGCTTTCGGAAATGCAGGCTGTGCAGCAGTTCACGCACTCTCTTATTCCATCGGCGGAGCCTTCCACGTGGCACACGGAGAAGCAAACTATCAGTTCTTTACCGAAGTATTCAAAATGTATACCAGAAAAGACCCCAAAGGAAAGATTGCGCAGGCGACGAAAATATTTGCGGACGCACTTGGTGTCGATCCGGCCGGAGACGTTTATGGAGAACTTGAAAAGTTCCTCAATAAACTGATTGCAAAAAAACCGCTCAAAGAATATGGTATGGTTGAGTCGCAAATCGATGAATTTACAGACAGCACCATTGCCAACCAGCAGAGACTGCTCGGAAACAATTATGTCTTCCTTGACAGAAGTGAGATTCGTGAGATCTTTGCAAACCTCTACTAAATTTAAGATAATCCATGCATTTATTGAACAGCTTTCTCGCTTATTAACCGCGGGGAAGCTGTTCTACTTCTATCTGCATATTGACTAGGAAAAAGTATTTCTGTATAATTGTATACACAAATACTTTTTGAAAGGAACTTGATTATGAAAGAAACACTGGCTTATAAAGTTTTAAAAGAGCACCTCATCAGCGGTAATTTGATACCGGGAGAGGAAATCACGATTAAAATCGATCAGACCCTTACCCAGGATTCCACCGGAACGATGGTTTACCTGCAACTTGAGGCAATGGATGTGGATACGATCAAAACGGAACTTTCCGTCGCTTATATCGACCATAACACCCTTCAAACGGGCTTTGAGAATGCGGATGACCATGAGTTCATCAAAAGCGTCGCGAAAAGACATGGCGTTCTTTTTTCGAAACCCGGAAACGGAATCTGTCATCAACTGCACCTTGAAAATTTTGGAGCTCCGGGCAAGACACTACTTGGTTCGGACAGCCATACCCCGACAGGTGGCGGTCTTGGTATGATTGCAATCGGTGCAGGCGGTCTTGATGTCGCCCTTGCGATGGCACAGGGTATTTACAGCTTGACAGTGCCTGAAATCATCGGAGTCGAACTTAGCGGAAAAC
>JAQUUY010000130.1 GCA_028693645.1 Eubacteriales bacterium
GCACGATGTTTGCTGACCTCCCCTGCCTCGGGTGGACGAAGCAAATTTCTTTTGGTTCAAGCCGATACTTCCTGCAATAGAAAATAATATCCACAAGACGACTGGGCCTATGTACCAAGCAGAACTCGCCACGATCTTTCAAGAGCATTCCCGCTGTGCGAATAAAATCCTCGAGCTTCGCCGTTGTCTCATGCCTGGCTATCTTTTGTGCCGGACAATTATTTTCAATTGCTCCGCCTTTTTCGTTGTATGGAGGATTTGAGACAACGACGTCAAAAGACTCCGCTTCTAGTAAATTCAACAAATCCTTTACATCCGCATGAAGTAGTTTGATTCGATCGGACAAAGCATTCATTGATACCGAACGCTGGGCGCGATCAAACGCATCCTTTTGGATTTCGACTCCTACAATTCTGTCCGCTTCGGTCTTCCGGCTAAGGATAAGAGGGATAACCGCAGTTCCTGTTCCGAGATCGACAGCGGTTCCCCCTTTTTTTATCTTTGCAAAATCAGCCAATAAAACAGCATCTATCCCATAGCAAAATTCTTCTGGCTTTTGTATGAGTTTCAAGCCGCCAAAACCGATTTCATCAATCCGCTCTCCAGGCAAAAGCTTGCTTTCCATATTTTATTCTATTCCTTCATCAGATCCTTGAATTCTGCCAACAATTTAGGATCAAGATCGTCCATGGAAACATCTTCTTTCTTTTTATTCCCAAGACGCTTAATCTGTTGTTTCGTGTAATAAGTACAGTCTGAAGACAGTTTCTCTTGTTTTTCCGCTGTTTTTTCTTCAATGACCAAACGAGCTTTTATTTTACTCTCTAAAATATTGCTTTCCATTACAACGGCCACCCCGTCAACGGTCATCACGTGCTCTCCGACATCCGGCATGTCTTTTCGAAGTTCTGCATAAACATCGTTTTCGAATTTCAGACAACACATAAGTCTTCCGCAGATTCCCGAAATTTTTGTAGGATTCAGTGAAAGATTCTGTATTTTTGCCATTTTGATTGAAACCGGTTGAAATTCCGGTAGCCAAGAATGGCAGCAGAGGGCTTTTCCGCAAGTACCGATTCCACCAACCAGTTTTGCTTCGTCACGGACTCCGATCTGCCGGAGTTCAATCCTCATCTTGAAGACACCGGCAAGATCTTTCACGAGCTCCCGAAAATCGACTCTGCCGTCTGCTGTGAAGTAAAAAATAATCTTGCTGTTGTCAAAAGTATGTTCCACATCGATTAATTTCATATCCAGATGATGTTTGTCTATCTTCTCTTGACATTGAGCCAAAGACTTTTCCTTTTTCTTGAGGTTTTCAGTATGTTGCCTCACATCCTTATCGTCAGCGACCCGAAGAATCTTTTTAAGCGGGGCCACGATATCATTTTCTGTGACCTCTTTGATTCCATCAGTTAGAGTCCCAAATTCGAGTCCCCTTGCCGTTTCGACAATAACACTGTCTCCTTTATTTAATGCGATCCCATCCGGATCAAAGTAGTATACTTTTCCGGCTTTTTTAAACCGCACGCCTGCAACCTTTACCATATTTTTCTCATTGCAAGATGTTGCAATGAACTCCTTTCTATATTTTTAAAATCAAATTTTTGATTGTATATCCCGGATTAATATTACGAAGAAGATCGTTCTTTGCTTCTTCGATTAACATTACCGCTGCATATCCTTTTTGTGGATTCAGCATGTTGGCCCAACGTTCGATACGCTCATCCTGCCCAAAAGTACTCTGTTCTTCTCCTAACGTTCCTTGAAGCAGAACATCACGATACCACTCCTCAAGTGCTTCCAAAAAACGGAGAGCTGTTTCTCTTTCCTTTACGACGGTATCAAGTACCTTCGAAAAAGAATAAAATGGCTTCTGTTCGAGAATCATCTCACCCACAATCGCAGCCTGCTCTTGCAGTTCACTAATTGGAAGGTCTTCGAGATTACAGTCCTCATCGATGCGCCGAACGACACAGCGAGATAAAATAGTCTGCAAGAGGTTTGAGCGGTTCTCAGAGAGCAGGAAAATCACTGCGCCTCCCTTTGGTTCCTCAAGTGTTTTGAGCAATCTGTTTTGCGCTCTGATTGTCATTGTGTCTGCATCTTCGATAATGCCGACATTGAGCTCGCCTACCATTGGCTTCAGAGAAAGCCTCTCTTGTAGATTTAATACCGCTTCATCCTTCACTGTCTTTCCATCGTTTCCAATCACAGTGATGTCTTCAGAATAAGGGGTCAACTTCTGTGCAAGAGAATAGGCTAGTTTTTCCTTTTCGGAATTTTTCGTACCCTCCAATATATAGGCATGCGAAAGGGTTCCCGTTTTCACTGCATGGGCGAACAGGTCAAATAACTTCTGTTTCTCCATGGGGTCACCTCATGCTCAAAAGGTCAGGGTGAATTCTTGCAGCAATTGTTTCCAGTATCTCGGTATGAATTTCTTCGATTCCGCGATCCGCGTCAATCACAACAATCCTTTTGGGGTTTTGTTCTGCAAGTTTCAGATATCCTTGGTAAACATCATTATGATATGCGCTTTTTTCAAGCTCAAGTCGATCCAATTCTCCGCAGATGCGGCTCTTTCCGACTTCCGGATCAAGCAGCAATAAAAACGTCAAATCCGGCGCAAGCCCTCTGACCGCGATTTCGTTAATCACTCTAACGGGGTCGCCCAGTTTCCTGCCATAGCCTTGATACGCGATTGAGGAATCCATATAACGGTCACAGATTACAGTGCAGCCGGAGTTAATTGCCGGCAAGATTACTTGTGCCGTGTGTTGCGCCCTAGATGCAGCATATAACATCGCTTCCGTAATCGGATCCATTTCCTTGTGTTCTGGATCCAAGATTAAAGTCCTAATCTTTTCGCCAATAATGGTTCCTCCCGGTTCTCTGGTAAGAAGAGTCTTTTGACCCTTATCCTCAAAAAACATTTGCAAGCGTTTAATCTGCGTTGTTTTGCCGGAACCGTCCGGTCCTTCAAAAGTAATAAACAGTCCACGTCTCATCTTTGTCTCCTTGCTTTTTTTAATCCCTCGTCCATAAGCTTTTCAATCAAAAAAATAGAAAAACCCAGAACCGGCACACAAAGAAGCGCCGTAAACAGTATTCTTAATACGGTCATTGTTTCCATTTTAATCTCCGCTATTTAATAGCAGTTTCCCAATCTTTTTTGAATCGCAGGATCCCTGCGTCGGTCAAGGGGTGATCAAACATTTTAAGAAGCACGCTATATGGAATCGTTGCAATATCACATCCGGCCTTTGCACATTCGATTACATCCATTGGTGTACGAATACTCGCCGCAATGATCTCCGTGCTCATCCCATGCATCGTGTAGATTTCAGAAATCTCATTCACCAATGTCGCTCCGCTATTTCCGATATCATTCATTCTTCCAATAAAGGGGCTGACAAAACTTGCTCCCGCACTGGCCGCTAACAGCGCCTGATTGGCAGAAAAAACAAGAGTGACGTTAGTTTTGATACGTTTTTCAGCAAGAACGTGAACAGCCTTTAATCCTTCCCTCGTCATCGGAACCTTAATCGTAATGTTTCTGTGAATTTGAGCAAGCTCCATCGCCTCTTTGATCATTCCTTCGGCATCGTCAGAAAGGACTTCCGCACTGATTGGACCGTCAACAATATCGGCGATTTCTCGAACAACGCTGATGAAATCGCGCCGTTCTTTTGCGATCAAGCTTGGATTTGTTGTTACTCCGGATAAAATGCCCCAAGATGCCGCTTCTTTTATTTCTTCTACATTTGCTGTATCAATAAAAATCTTCATTAATTTTCCCCTCCTAAATACAACTTCTCCCAGTCTAAGGATAACCCGTAAAGCGCAAAAAGTCCAGCAGAACCGCTTCTTGGAGGTTTCCGATGTTGTAAAGATTTTCAGTTACCTAAAAAGAAAGGGATGTGGGAATTTACTTTGATTGCAAAAGAAAACACACGCTCGAAAGCGTGTGTTTTCTAATAACCGGCAAGGACCTAATCTCCCAGGCAGCTGCCCGCCAAGTACCATCGGCGCGGAGGAGCTTAACTTCTGTGTTCGAGATGGGAACAGGTGTAACATCCTCGCTATACTCACCGGATCCTGCTTG
>JAQUUY010000131.1 GCA_028693645.1 Eubacteriales bacterium
TGGTTGAAAAACTCTTGGAATACAAGAAATATAAAAAAGCGGCAACCTTGCTTGAAGCACAAGAAGACTATGCGCGCCAGATCTACACGAAACCTCAGGAAGATTTGGATGCGTACAATAAAGGGACTGATTATTCTCTGGCTCTTGATCTCGTGCAATTCGTAAAATCGTTTAAACTCTTTCTACAAAAGCAAAAGCGCATGGAAGATGTAAAAAAAAGATATGCGATTGCCGAACGTCAGCAGATGACGATGGAAAACAGAATCGAACAGCTGAGGAGATTGTTGTTTGGTAAAAAAAAGATGAAATTCAAAGAGCTTTTGGATGAAGGCGAAAGCCGTTTCCAGATTGTGCTCACTTTTTTATCGATGCTCGAATTGATTCGTCAAAAAACAATCGTAGTAGAGCAAGCTGTAAACTTTGGGGAGATCACAATCATCCCAAAGGAAACGGAGGAACCCAAAGATGACCAGTAAAAGAACAATGAAATCAGCCTTTGAAGCGATGCTTTTCGTATGGGGAGATCCTCTCGATGTGAAAATAGCGGCCGAAGTCTTCAACATTGACTGGAAAGAAGCTTATGAATACTTTAAAGAATTGCAAAAGGAGTATGCCGAGCAAGAGCGAGGAATCGCTATTCGTGAAATTGACAAAAGCTTTCAATTCTGTACAAACCCTGATAACAGCGAATACATCGAAAGGCTTTGCACGCCTGTCAAGGAACAGCGCCTGACGCAGTCTGCGATGGAAGTGTTAGCAATCATAGCATACAAACAGCCTGTTACAAAGGGTGAAATCGAATCAATCCGGGGCATCAAGTGTGACCGTGTCATTGAAGGCCTAACGAAAAAAGATTTGATTGAAGAAGTTGGGCGTAGCACGGGAATCGGCAGACCGATTCTTTACGGGACAACAAAGGTTTTCCTGAAGCACTTCGGCTTTAAAAACCTCAAAGAATTACCTGAAATCGAGGACATCAGCGACATTCTTCGGGAAGCACCCGAGGGCGTTGACATGGAGCAGATCGTCATTGATTTTCAACAGGGCTAAATGAAAATAGTTTGACTTCTCAGAAGAAAAATGATAAACTACAAAATTAGAAATAGAAACTGCGTAATCGAGAGAGGATAAGAATTTGTTACAAAAAGAGAGAAAATTTGAAATGAATCTGCGAAGCACCGGAAACCAGTTTTTGCAGCGCTATTCTTTTTTTCTCCCCTCTATTGCATTTGTAAAAAAGCCTTCCTGATTTGGAAGGCTTTTTGTTTGTTTGGGAAGGAGTTACCGATGTTAAAAGGAAGAAGCTTGTTAGAACCAATGGACTTTTCTCTTGAAGAATTAGAAGACATCTTTGCTTTGGCGAAAGAAATCATGAAGGAGCCTGCGAAATACATCCACGTCGCGGATGGGAAGCTCCTTGCAACCTTATTTTATGAGCCAAGCACAAGGACGAGATTCAGCTTCGAGGCTGCAATGCTAAGACTCGGAGGACAGGTAATCGGTTTTTCGGAAGCGAATTCAAGTTCTGCGGCAAAAGGCGAAAGCATTGCTGACACGGTCAGGACTGTTGGGTGTTACGCCGACCTTATCGTTATGAGACATCCTAAAGAGGGCGCGCCGAGGATTGGCGCGGGAGCTTCTGACGTCCCGATGATCAATGCCGGAGACGGCGGGCATCAGCATCCGACGCAGACGCTGACCGACTTGTTGACAATCCAATGTGATAAAGGTCGTCTTGATAATTTGACGATTGGAATCTGCGGAGACTTGAAATTTGGGCGCACGGTCCATTCTCTGATGAAAGCGATGTCGCGATACAAAAACATCCGCTTTATTCTCATCTCTCCCGAAGAACTCATGATCCCGGATTATGTCCGCAAAGAGGTGCTTGAAAAAAACAATATTTTCTTTGAAGAGGTAAGAAGATTAGAAGAAGCGATTGATCGAGTCGATGTGCTTTACATGACGAGAGTCCAAAAGGAACGTTTCTTTAACGAAGAGGATTATGTTCGTCTGAAAGACAGCTATATTCTTGATGCGGAGAAAATGGAAAAAGCCAGCAAAGACATGATTATCTTGCATCCGCTACCGCGTGTGAATGAGATAGCGGTGGAAGTGGATAAAGATCCGCGGGCGCTATATTTTGAACAGGCGAAAAAGGGAATGTTTGTCAGAATGGCACTTATCATGAAATTGCTCGGGATTGAGGAAGGGAGCGTGAACTAAATGTTAGTTATCAACAGTATCGAAAGAGGCATCGTCATCGACCACATTACTGCGGGACTTGGAGCAAGAATCCTCAACTATCTTGATATCGACACATCGAAATACACGATTGCTTTCATTATGAATGCAGAAAGCGCAACGCGTGGACGCAAGGACGTCATCAAGATCAAGGACGTAGTGGATCTTAATTTGACGGATCTGGGCTTGATTGATCCCCATGCAACGGTTAATATTATAGAAGACCATAAAGTGGCAAAAAAGATCAAATTGGAAATACCTGAAAAAGTGGTAAATATCATTCGCTGCAAGAATCCGCGTTGTGTGACCTCGGTTGAAAAAGCGGCACCGCATATCTTCCATTTGATCGATCCTGAAACTATGGAATATAGATGTGAGTATTGCGACGATATCGTTAGCATGAAGGGAGATTGGCAGCATGATATTATGCGTAAGGAATGGCTTCGTACAAAATCCTGCGAATAAAATGACGACGCCCGTAAAGGGCAGAAGAGCTGCACAAGAGCCTCTCGGGGCCGAGGCCGGTTGGTGGGCGGACACGGGAGAACGGATGGATGTCATCATTGAAGATGGGATAATCCGCTCGATGAAAGAGCCCGGAGGAACTTATTCCGATGATGTTACCGTAATCGACGCGACAGGGAAATGGGTCGTGCCGGGTTTTGTGGATTTGCATGTTCATTTTCGCGATCCGGGCATGACGGAAAAAGAAGATATTAGCAGCGGTTGTCGTGCGGCGGCGAGAGGCGGCTTTACGACGGTTTGCTGTATGCCCAACACAAAGCCTGTAATCGACAGCGAAGAAACGGTTCGCTATATCGATCTTTGGGGAAGCAGAGCCTGCGGGGTGAATCTCTTTCCGATTGCATCCATTACAAAAGAACAGAAAGGCAAGGATCTTGTTGATATTGCAAGACTTGCCGAACTGGAGACACGTTGTAAATCCCTCACGGGTAAGGGGATCGCTGCGCTTTCTGAAGACGGAAAGACGGTTGCTGATGTTCGCTTAATGCAAAGAGCAATGGAACTTGCCGAAGAATATGACTTGCCGATCTTTGCGCATACCGAGGAAGAAAGCCTTGCCGGCGGTGTGATGCATCGCGGTCGTAAAGCTTGGGAACTCGGGCTTAGCGGCGTGCCTTCCGAAGCTGAAGAGATTATTGTAGCAAGAGACATTCTTCTTGCAAAAAATACAGGCTGTCGTTTGCATCTTTGCCATATCAGTACGCGTGGAAGTGTGGATTTAATTCGTTTGGCAAAGAGTTGGGGACTTTCGGTGACGGCTGAAACCGCCCCGCATTATTTCACTCTGACCGAAAGTAGTGTCATGAGAGAAAACGGGCTTGCAAAGATGAATCCGCCCCTTCGAGAAGCACAGGACGTCGAAGCAATTTGTGCTGCGCTCGAAGATGGAACAATCGATGTCATTGCAACGGATCACGCGCCGCACACTGAGAGCGAGAAAAGACTCGGGATGGAACGCGCGCCATTTGGAATTGTCGGTCTAGAAACGGCGTTTGCGCTGGGCTATACCTACTTGGTGAAAGCGGGCATTCTTTCCCCGGAAGAGCTCATCAGAAAAATGAGCTTGAACCCTGCCAAGATTCTTGGGCTTGACCGCGGGGTCATTGCACCGGGAAAGGCGGCGGATCTTGCTGTCATTGATGTCAGTGAGCCCTACCGAATCGACCCGACAGAATTTCATTCAAAGGGAAGGAACACACCTTTTGGCGGGATGCGCGTCTACGGAAAGATTTTATTTACGATAGCAGATGGAAAGGTGGTATACGATGATAGATCGGTTAATCGATAAAATTGTTGAGAAGAAGAATCCTACCGTTGTTGGGCTTGACCCGAC
>JAQUUY010000132.1 GCA_028693645.1 Eubacteriales bacterium
TTCGGATAATAAAAAAACGCCCATCCTTGTATAAAACAAGGACAAGCGTATAAGCCTGCGGTACCACCTTGATTGATGCTAAATGCATCCTCTCTGTAAGAGTGCTATCACACTCTCTGCCAAATAACGCCGGCATTGCGTCGGTTGCTACTAAAACGTTTCCGTTTTTTCACTCCGCCCTCGGAGGCCTTTATGTCTGCGCTGTGTTCGCTGGGCTTACACCATCCCCAGTTCGCTGTGGAACCATTTCGCAGTTTTTCTCCCTCTTCATTGGTTTAGAGTGATATTAGCACGCAAAAACTGTTTTGTCAACTTCTTTTTTTTGATTTATTTTTATTAAATCAGTCTCCGGCTTTTCCCGTCAAATGCTCGATTTTGATCTCAACGACCAAGCAACGTTCCCATTCTTTGGCAATATATTCTTTTCCGGATTCCATAAAGGCCGGCGAATATTTTGCTATGACCAATTCGAGCGCCTGCTGTTTTTCTTGGTCATCTGTAACGACTCTGGCTTTTCCAAAAGCGATGGCACTTCGATAGAGCGTATTAAAATCTTCGGGGATAATATCATCCTGATCAATTACACAAAAAGACACTTTTTCGTTATTTTTGATTCCGTCGAGTTTATGTCCGGTAACGGCACAGTGGAATAAAATTTTTCCGTCGGAATAAACGTAACTCAGAGGCACAGCATACGGGTAATCATCATCACCATCAACTGCCAGAACGCCGTTGGTGTTTTTTTCAAGGATTGCGATTGTTTCTTCTTGGCTCAGGGCGTTGCCCTTTCTTCTCATTTCTCTGAACATCTTGTCCTCCTCCTCTTAACCATTCGTACAGTTCTCTTTTGTACTATTATAAAAGAGTATCTCGCAAAAAGATACTCTTTCATTAATTATATATTTTTTATGAATGCATTTACTTCATCCTCTATCCGAGAAGCATCCTGTCATTATCGAGTTCTTGCCCCGCTTTTTTCTCAAATTGCTCAATCAGGTCTTCGACCGTCATGGTTTCTCTTTCCTTGCCCGAAACGTCAAGGATAATACGCCCTTCATGCATCATGATTGTCCTTGTGCCGTGCGAAAGAGCTGCTTTCATATTATGAGTGATCATAAACGTGGAAAGGCCATGTTCCGAAACAAATCGATCGGTAAGCGCAAGCACTGTTTTTGCCGTCGGTGGGTCAAGTGCGGCCGTATGTTCGTCAAGCAAGAGAAGCTTTGGTTTCACGATTGTCGCCATCAACAAGGTCAATGCTTGTCTTTGCCCTCCCGAGAGCAACCCTACTTTATGCTTCATTCGGTCTTCAAGACCAAGGCCAAGCAGAACGAGCTGCTCGCGAAAAAAATCGACCTCGCTTTTCTTGATTCCGGGCGTCAAACCTCTCAACTTTCCTTTTCCATACGCAATCGCCAAATTTTGTTCAATTGTCATGTCAAAAGCCGTTCCTTTTGAGGGGTCTTGGAATACTCTGCCGATCCATTGCGACCGAAGGTGTTCGGGCATTGTTGTCATGTCCTTACCATCGAGAACAATTTTGCCTTCTTCCGTTTCATAAACACCCGCAATACAATTCATGAGGGTAGATTTTCCGGCACCGTTGCCGCCGATGACAGTAACAAATTCGCCGTCACCCACCGTCATTGAAAAGTTCGCGAGTGCAACCTTTTCATTGATGGTTCCTTTTCCGAATATCTTTCTCAGTCCTGTAATCTCCATCATTTTTGATCGCCCCCCTCCGGTGTAGCTTTGGCTCGGGGAGAAGGAATCAACTTTTTCCCGAGGGTGGTCATTGCAAAACGCTTATAGTATTTCAACAGATATTTCGAAATGACTCCGATCGAAAGCGCAATCGTTACAATAATTGCCGAAATTAATTTCAAATCAACCGCAGGAAGCCCTCTGCTCATAGAATAAGCAATGACAACGCGATAGATTACGGCACCCAAAACAACGGCAATCAGTCGTCGTCTCAGGGTTTTTGTGCCAAAGATTACTTCTCCGATAATGACGGAAGCGAGGCCGATTACGACCATTCCCAGTCCCATTCCCACATCCGCATAAGATTGGTATTGAGCAATCATCGCACCCGAAGTAGCCACAAGACCGTTTGCGAGCGCCATACCGATTAGTTTCATCCGGTTGGTATTGATGCCAGAGGCTCGCACCATGTATTCATTATCTCCTGTCGCTCGAAGGGCGAATCCCAGTTTCGTCTGCAAGAATAAGTACAAGAGCAGCAAAACAAAACTGATGACAAGAAAAATCACAAGAATCTCACCATAAGCTTCGAGCGCTGTTCCGTCAAAGCTGTTGTAGATTGTCTTGATGTTCATGAGCGGGATATTGGCTTTTCCTCCGAGCACCCGCAGGTTGACGGAATAAAGCCCGAGCATCACCAAAATACCGGCAAGCAAGGGCTGAATCTGTAGCTTCGTATTTAGCAAAGCGGTCACCGAACCCGCGAGGCAGCCGGCTACAAAAGCCACGACAACAGCGAAAAAGGGGTTGCCCCCTCCGCTGCAGATCACTGCAGAGAAGGCGGCCCCCAATACAAAACTTCCATCGACTGTAAGATCCGGGGTGTTCAGTGTACGAAACGAGAGAAACACACCCAGCGCCATTACGGCATAAATCAGTCCTTGTTCCACAGATCCGACCAATAGAGGAATCGGCATGGTATCTCCTTTTTTTACTCAGCGACAGGTAAGAACGTCGCCTTTGCTTTCAGTTCTTCGGAAATGATGATGCCGAGTGCATCCGCAGTTTCCTGATTGATATAGACATTCATATCGGTCATCGTCATGACGGGGATGTCTCCGGGATTTGTTCCGGAAAGCACCTCGGCTACCATGTTTGCTGTCTCTTCGCCAAGAATCGTGTAGTTGATTCCGTAGGTGGCAAGGCCTCCGTCATTCACCATGGAATCGGCGCTGACATAAACCGGCAGTTTTGCTTCCTTCGCAACTTTTGCCACAACAGGCATCGCGGAAGCAACCGTGTTGTCGATTGGAGAAAAAACAGCATCGACTTTTCCGACGAGTGCAGTCACAGCCGTTTGAACTTCTGAAGAAGCAGTGACGGTTGCATCCACAACAGTCATTCCGTTTGCGGCAGCATATTCTTTTAAATCGTCAATGACAGATACCGAATTTGTTTCTCCTGCATTGTATAGCGCACCAATCGTTTTGATTCCCGGGGTCAGTTGCAAACCAAGTTCCATGATTTGCTCTGCCGAAACGGCATCGGAAGTACCGGTCACATTTCCTCCGGGCATTCCAAGATTTTCAACAAGTCCTGCAGCAATCGGGTCAGTACAAGCCGCAAAAACGATGGGGATTTCGCTGGTTTCTCCGACGACTGCTTGTGCCGCCGGTGTCGTGATTGCAATGATTAAATCATAGCCGTTTGCTACAAATTGCTGGCTGATTGTCTTTAGATTCGTTGCATCTCCTTGGCCATTTTGATAATCGATTTCAAGGTTTTCGCCTTCAACATACCCGAGTGTCTCGAGTTTTGCGATACAAGCTTCTCTGATTGTATCAAGGGAAGGATGCTCGACCATTTGGATGATACCGATTTTAATCGATTCTTCCGCTTTTTTGTTTTCTTCTTTGCTCTCACCGCAGCCGGCCAGGGCAAAAGTCCCGGTGAGCAGCATAACGGCCAGCAGTACGGATAAGGCTTTTTTCATGTTCTTCATTTTTCTTTCCTCCTACTAATACTACAATATCGATTCGCCGTTTGCGTCATTCTCTGTATCATAGCGCACCGCTAAAATAAAAAAGACCTGTCCTTAGAACAAGGACAGGTCAAACCTGCGGTACCACCTTGATTGATGCTTATGCATCCTCTCATACAGAGTGCAAACACACTCCTTGCCATATAACGCCGGCATTGCGTCGGAAGCTACTCGGAATCAGAAATACCTTTCACCCCGCCCTCGGAGGCCCATTATTCTGCGGCTTTGCCTGCCGGGCTTACACCATTCCCGGTTCGCTGTGAGACTGTTTCGCAGTTTTACTTCCTCGTCTTCAGTTTAAAAAAATGTTATCACAAGTGATTCCTTCGGTCAAGTTATTTTTACTCCGG
>JAQUUY010000133.1 GCA_028693645.1 Eubacteriales bacterium
CATATCGTCAAGGATTACTCTAATCCGATCGTCGACTTCCGAAACCTCTCTGGCTTTTTTGGCAAGGATTTCATCCCCTTGTTTCACTATGTTTCTTAATGCCATGTCATTTCTCCTACTACTAAATCAATAAAATCCGTATGGGTTCACGTCTATCGAAAACGTCCATTCTTTTTCTTTTTCGTCGAATACCTTTTTCTTTACAAAAACCAAAGCGCTTTGATAGTTCTCCCAATGTTCCGGCATGCACTTGATCAGTAACTGCGAGCGAAACAAGTCACTCGATTTATTGACAGGCGCAGGTTTTGGGCCAAGGACATAGCAAGCGTGCTCTTTGCCGACCCGACGCAAAAAAGCATCTTTGACTTTTTGCGCCGCAATTCCGGCTTCCTCTTCCTTTTTTGTCGCAAGAACGATGAGGATTAGGTCACTGTACGGCGGATAACCAAGCTGATTTCTCACAGCAATTTCTTCTTTGAAAAAGCTTGCATAATCCTGTGCCGCGGCGGTCTGGATGGCAAAATGATCCGGACTGTAAGTCTGTAATACAACATTTCCTCGCTTTTTTCTTCGCCCTGCTCTTCCCGCCGCCTGTGTCACAAGCTGAAAGGTTCTCTCCGACGATCGAAAATCAGGAAGGTTCAATGTAATATCTGCCGAAACGATGCCGACAAGTCCGACATTCGAAAAATCAAGCCCCTTTGCCACAAGTTGGGTGCCTATTAGAATATCCGCTTTTCCTTTTGCAAAGTCTGAGAGGATTTTATCGGTGCTCCCTTTTTTTTGCGCAGTATCGAGATCTAAGCGGCTCACAATCGCGTTCGGAAACAACTCCCGCGCGGCTTCCTCCACTTTTTCCGTACCCGTGCCAAAATGCTTCATGTATTTGCTGCCGCAAGCCGGGCAAGCAGGCGGGATTTTTTCTCGCCGCCCACAATAATGGCAAACAACTTGCCCCGCCGCTTTATGAAACGTCATTGAAATTCCACAATCATTGCACCGTACGACGAATCCGCAACTTCGGCAAGAAAGGAACGTTGAATAACCTCTCCGATTCAAAAAAAGTATGATTTGTTCCTTATTTTCAAGTGCAGCTTGCATCTTTTCATAAAGCGCCACACTGAATATGCTTTTGTTCCCGGCAAGCAGTTCTTCTCGCATATCTACGATTTCAACTTCCGGCGGGGGACATTCGTTGAATCTTTTTTCTAAAACAACGTGTTCATAAATCCCTTCTTTTGCTCGATAAGACGATTCAAGGGAAGGGGTAGCGCTTCCAAGTAAAACAACGGCTTTTTGAATAACTCCTATTTTTGTTGCGATTTCTATCGTGTCATATTTTGGTGTCTTATCAGACTTATAGGTCGATTCATGTTCCTCGTCAAGAATAATCGCCCCAATATTTTCAAAGGGTGCGAAGATAGCAGAGCGAGCACCAATGACAATTTTAACTTGGCCGCGCCGAACTTTTAACCACTGTTCATAGCGTTCACCGGCCGTTAGTTTACTGTGAAGCACAGCAATGTTTTCACCGCCGAAGCGCGTCGTAAAACGCCGGATGGTCTGCGCAGTGAGTGCAATCTCAGGGACAAGCATAACCGCGTTTTTGCCGCGTCGAAGGCTTTCCTCAATCACATTCATGTAGATTTCTGTCTTGCCGCTGTTCGTGACCCCATGCACGAGAAAGACCTTGTGTTGCTCCTTTTCCATGTAGGGTCGTATTCGCGCAAGTGCTGCCGTCTGTTCAAAAGTCAGCTCCGGAGTCAGGGGCTTTTCAAATAGCTCCCTTTCCTCCGAAGTTGCTCTTTCTTTTTTTAGCTTTTTCCCGCCAGGGGCAAAACACTTGATTGCATCAATATATCTGCAAAAATAGCGTTCTCTCATATATTCCGAAAGCTCGATTGCATAAGACGGAAGCGAAATATCCGGATCTTTCTCCAACACATATTTCAGGTTTTTGATCTTTTGATCCGGTTCGTCCAGCAAGGAATGAACATAAGCCTCGCGTGGTTTGTTCCATCTTGTAAAAGGTACGATTACCTTATCTCCCGGCTTCAGACCGGAAATTTCAGAACCATAGGTAAAGAGGCTGTCCGTATGATCGGTACTATTGTCGATAATTACATTCACATACTCCATAAAGCCTCCAACGAAAGCAATCTTCCGTGCTTTTCCGTTTACAGCAGTTCGATGTTGTTCTCTCTGCATGATTTAATCATGTCATCCGGCCACATAGCAGACTGCACCTCACCGATGTGTGCTTTTTTTAAAAAATACATACAAAGACGGGATTGTCCGATGCCACCGCCAACAGTGTACGGCAGTTCGCAATCAAGGATTCCTTTGTGGAATTCCAGTTCCATGCGATCTTCCGCTCCGGCCTCAATCAATTGCTTCTTCAAAGAATCCTCATCAACACGAATACCCATTGAACTGATTTCAAAAGCACATCCCAAGACATCATTCCAGAGGATGATATCTCCATTGAGTTCCCAATCATCATAATCCGGTGCTCTTCCGTCATGTTTCTCACCATTGCTTAGTTTGCCGCCGATTTTCATGATAAAGACCGCACGTTTTTCAGCAGCAATCTTGTTTTCTCTCTCTTTTGCGGAAAGATCCGGATAAAGATCAAGAAGTTCTTGGCTTGTAATGAAGAAGATTTCATTCGGAAGATCTGTCTTGATTTCTTTATATAATCTATTTACATAATCACCAAGGTTTTTCATCGCATTGTAAATCGTTATAACGGTCTCCTTGAGATACTGCTCGTTGCGATCCTCTTTTTTGATGACTTTTTCCCAGTCCCATTGATCAACGTAGATTGAATGCAGATTATCAAGATCTTCATCTCTGCGAAGTGCATTCATATCAGTATAAATTCCTTTGCCGGCTTTGATTCCATAACGTCCGAGTGCCATCCGTTTCCACTTTGCAAGGGAGTTGGGAACCTCCGCTTTCTTTTCTCCCATATCTTTAATTGTAAAAGAAACAGTACGTTCCACGCCATTCAGATTATCGTTGAGTCCTTTTTCCGGGTCAACAAATAAGGGGGCGGACACCCTTCGAAGTTCCAGCCCATAAGCCAGCTCCTGCTGAAAGAAATCCTTAATCTTTTTGATCGCTCTTTGTGTTTCCATCAAGCCCAATGCGGAGCTATATCCGCTTGGTAAAATCAGTTTCGTTGCCATATGTCACTACCTCTTTCTATGATTGTTTTATTATATACTATTGTTATCTTTTCTTTTTGAATATTCGCAGCCGCAGTAGTTCTGCCGATAAAGCCCATACTGCTTTGATAATTCGATTGAACGTTGATATCCTCCACGTTTTTTGAAATCATCAGTCAGAAATTCCAAACCTCTCTCCGTTGCAAGTTGATTCCCGATGCGCGTGATTAATGCGTGATCCTTGTGCGAGCTCACCGACAAGGTGGTCCCAAAAACAGAGAATCCTCTTTTTTTTGCTTCTTCTGCCGTCTCCTCTAATCGCAGTGAAATACACTTTGCACAGCGACTTCCTCCTTCGGGTTCTTGTTCAAGCCCAAGGATTTCTTCATGAAAACGTGCCGTATCATACTGCCCTTCAAGCAAAAGAATCTCTTCGGAACCGGAACGGTTCTGATTATAGCATCGCAGATATTGAGCCTGGCTCGTGATCCGCGATCTATATTCCTCCTGATTCGTAATGTTCGGATTATAGAAAAACAAGGTTATGTTAAAATCCGTTTCTAGTCGTTCCACTACCGCCGTACTGCAAGGTCCGCAGCAACTGTGCAGAAGGATACTCGGTTTTTCTCTCATCTTCACACATCCGTCTTTCAAAATAATAGCGTATAATCTAAAGATTCATTATAGCATAAATCTACTCAGCAGAATCGTTTTTTATCAAGAATCAAAGAGTAAATTCCGCTTTTTTTATCGAAAAAACCGGGCAACTTCACAGCAACCCGGCGTTCTTCATTTTGTAAGATTTTCTCGATCTATTTTCTGGCTTGATAGGCAGCCAAACCTTTTCCCAAAATCTCGATTGCTCTTTTTAATTTTTCCGGTTCCAGTACATACGCCAAGCGAATCTCATTCTTTCCGA
>JAQUUY010000134.1 GCA_028693645.1 Eubacteriales bacterium
AGCGGGAAATAGGTCACTCCTTGGTATAAGAAGAGCGGATCCTCCAAGTAATAGTTTGCTATTCTGTTTCCATTGATGTCAATGTTCCGATTCAGAAATTGTCCCTGTACGCTGTCATCAGCGTAAATCGTGATAGTCGAGAAAAGCAAGACGGTCAACGAAAGCCACACAGATATTAGCTTCTTTGCCATTATCTTTCTTTCTCCTTTCTTGCAACGCAAGCGATGCTCCTCCATTATACCACAGCGCTCCCTTTTGTACACATTTTCACTTAAATTCGTAATATTCAGACGCAAAAAACGACTGTTTTTCAACAGTTTATGGGATTCTTCGCCAATCGTCTTTTCTTTTTTATCCTTAACATATCTTTTATATAAAAGAATTTCATCCATTTTTTTGCTTCATTATAAAAGCAAATTTTAAGCCTCCTGCTCCGTGCAGTTTTTGGATCCGGGCCGAAGTAGGAACGCCGAGTTGATTTGTCTGTATGGCTACTCCGATGATTTTCGCCGAAGCGATGGAGTTGGCATACGAGAAACTTTTTTAAAATCCACTACTCCGCGCAAATCGCGGGGCGAGGCCGGAGTAGGCATACAAGATGATTTGTTTGATATCAATACTCCGACGATTTTCGCCGAAGCGAAATGGTATTGAAATGCGGATTTCTTGACAAGTTTCCTACTCCGACTCTCCGAGCTAACGAGTCGCGAGCAGGCACGGTGAGTTGATTTGTCTGTATGCATACTCGGTCGATCTCCAAATGAAAAAACGCCAGGTCCAAGGTAAATAGAGCTGGCGTTTATAAATTAAGTGAGCTGATTGCACTCTTTTTTGCGGAAAGTTATCTAAAAAACTATTTGTAGCTTCGTTTTTAGATAACTTTTTTTCAAATCAATTTTCTTGTTTTTTGCTTCGCTTTTTAATCGTTGAAATTTGAACGTTCTCATCGTCTTTAAATTTCAACTACATTTTTTCTCGATGCAAGTTATCTAAAATAGCATGATTTTGTTTCCGTTTAGATAACTTTTGGACCAAAGTTATACTTTTGAGCTCAAATTTGTTGAATTTTAGATAACTTTGGCGTAGCGAAAAACACAAGCAAAATATATCCGTGCCGAAAGTGCTTGAATATCAACGTTTTTGGCAAGCCACCCAAAAGCGTGTGCGCGCGGGGTTTGAGGAAGTTATCTAAAAAACCGGTATAGGCGATCATTTTAGATAACTTTAGGGGGAAGCAACCATAACAAATCCCCTTGCTCCTGTTTGGCGTAAAAATCAGCCGAGTTTAGCGAGGCGGGAGTAGGGAAGCCGAGATGATTTGTTTGTATGCATACTCCGACGATTTCCGCCGAAGCGATTGAGTTGGCATATGGCAAACCGCCAGCTCTTGTTTGCCGTAGAAACCATCCGAGTTCAACTAAATTCTAGGAACGAGCGGTTTCTGAGGTAAATAGGGACTGGCGTTGATGTCTTGGCAGTAGGAATCTACAAATCAAAGATTTGTGATTCCTTTGCATGAGTTCACCAACTATTTGTTTCACAAATAGGGTGAGCTACCAACTGGTTTCCAATGTAAATAGGGCTGGGTCTAAATTTGACATAGAGCCCTATTTGTTTCACAAATAGGGTGAGCTACCAAGCGATTTCCGCGGAAGGCACTGCCCTCCGCGCCACTCCTCAACTACAAATCTAGGCAAACAAAAGACCCCTCGAAAGAGGGGTCTTTTGCGTGATTGGAGTAAAAGGTTTCAGCTAATTACAGCTTGAATTCTTTCTTTGCATCGATGATCGATTCTTCGAGCTTTTCGATAACGATATCGATGGTCTCGTACTTGATGACGGCTGGCGGTTCAATTCTGACTGCCTTCGCGTTAACAAGAGTACCAGAGGTCATGACGTGTCTGCTGAAGAGTCCCTTAACTACTGCGTAGCCAACTTCTGCTGCGGGGAAATCCATGCAGATCAGGAGGCCTGCGCCTCTGATGTCTTTGAGCATTGTAGGATATTTCGCTTTGAGTCCATTGAGCTTCTCCATGAAGTAGTCGCCCTTTTCTTTGCACATCTGCGGAATATCGTTTTCGAGCATGTATCCGATCGTCGCAATCGCTGCGGAGCAAGCCAAAGGACTTCCGCCGAATGTCGGGGAGCCAAGGAGCCACGGATTGTCGATGAGTTTCTGTCCCCACATATTAGGTCTTGCAATGATACCGGTGATCGGCATGATGCCGCCGCCGAATGCTTTTCCGTAAGTCATGATGTCAGGTGTAACGCCTTCAGCTTCACATCTCCACATGGTTCCGGTTCTTCCCATACCAGTCTGGATTTCGTCCAAGATCATAGCTACGCCATACTTGTCGCAAATCTCTCTGACTTTCTTGAGGTAACCAGCGGGAGGAATGATAACTCCAGCTTCACCCTGAATTGGTTCGAGGATAACGCCGCAAACTTTTTCTCCAACGGTGTGAAGATTTTTGATTGCTGCTTCCATTGCATCAGCATCGCCGTAAGCAACGTGCTGAACCTGCTGGATCATCGGAAGGTAATCTTCTCTGTAAGCAGCTTTGCCGCCCATGGAGATTGCACCGTAGGATTTGCCGTGGAATGCTCCAACAGTGGAGATGTAATATCTGCCGCCTGTGGAAAGTCTAGCAAGCTTAAGAGCCATTTCTACAGCTTCTGCTCCACCATTGGTGAAGAAGCAATACTGAAGGTCGCCAGGAGTAATCATGGCAACGAGCTTAGCAAGGTAACCTCTCAGCGGATCGACGAGTTCCTGGCTGTGCAGGGCATATCTGTCGAGCTGAGCTTTTACGTACTTGAGGATTTCCGGGTTTCTGTGTCCGCAAGTGTAGATACCGAATCCGCCGAGGCAGTCGATGAAGTCATTTCCGTAAAGATCTGTGAAATGCTCTTCGGTGTCAGTCCATTCTACGCAAGCGTTGTCGGTGGACATGGATTTTCTGTATTCCAACCAACCGGGGTTTACGTTCTGATTAAAGTTTTCGATCGATTCTTTGACAATCATTTTCTTGTCATCTTCTGTCAATGCCGGTTTTTCAATAAAACTCAGCACCTTTTTTGCTTCCTTTAGGGCAGCATCTTTATAAGCGGCCATTGTGTAATACCTCCTTAGTTCCTTTTCCATTTTTTTTGGTGTACTTAACTGCGCCACTATCTATTTCAAGTTCCGTGCCAAAAAGCAAATTTTGATAAATTTTATTGGAAATTATCAGAAATATGTGAAAGCGAGTGGCTTTCGCCCGATTTGTTTTATTTTTTTCTCTTTTTCTCTCCTTCACGCCGGAATATATTGTCAGACAATTTTTCTCGTTTCCGATATGCTTTTCTGCCTTATCGTCTCTTTTCTGAGATTTTCGTCTTGCCTCTTCTCAAAAACAAGTAGGCTTTCTAAGAAAAATTCCTCCAACTGCGTTTCGGCGACTTGTTTATGGTATAATATTTTATAAAAAAGTTAGTGGCGAAGGGAAGGCAATCATGATCAATCAAACACAAAAAAATGTTCTCATGCTTGCTCTGCTCGCAGGAGAGATTCTTTTAAAAAGCGGTTCTGAAATCTATCGAGTCGAAGACACCGTAGTCAAAATTTGCAAGGCATTTCGCATCCCCTACGCCGAGGTTTTTGCTACAACCACAGGTATTTTTCTTTCGCTTGATGCCGGAGAAGATGCGTTTCCTCACACCTTGATTCGTCGAATCAAGGGAGGGCGAATTGATTTAGGGAAAATATCGGCCATCAATTCCTTTTCAAGAGAGCTTGATGATGCAAACGTTCCGACAGAAAAACACCTTTCTTATTTAAATGATATAAAAGATGCTCCACCTTATCGGCTTCCTATGCAAATTCTGGGAGCCGCAATGATTACGTCTTTTTTTACTTTGATGTTGGGGGGCGTTTGGCAGGATTTTGGTTGTGCGCTTGTCAGCGGAGTCTGTACTTATGGCTTTGCGCTTTTTCTTGACCACTTGAAATTAAACAGTTACATCAGATATTTTTTCGCTTGTGCGTTAACCGCGT
>JAQUUY010000135.1 GCA_028693645.1 Eubacteriales bacterium
GAGGATGTAAAAGACAGTGACGCGGCAGGTCTTGTTTCTTTCACCGCCCTGCTTCGCAATTTCACAGAACGTCAAGGACTCAATCTTTCAATTGACACGCTGGTTCCAAAACCTTGGACAATCGAATATGACAGAGCTGCGCTGGCAAAACACGTCGATTTTCTGGCAGTTATGGCTTACGATGAGCATTACAGCAGCAGCCCGACCGCAGGTTCCGTGGCCTCCCTCCCTTGGGTAGTGGATGCCATCACGGCCACTCTTGTTGATGTCCCGGCAAGTAAAGTCCTGCTCGGAGTTCCTATGTATACTCGGGTTTGGGTCGTTGACAGCACCGGCGCAGTCAT
This sequence comes from Eubacteriales bacterium, assembly GCA_028693645.1. Taxonomy (GTDB): domain Bacteria; phylum Bacillota; class Clostridia; order Peptostreptococcales; family Anaerovoracaceae; genus STD2-154. The sequence goes on from JAQUUY010000135.1 coordinate 345, forward strand.
TCGTAATCCTTCTGCTTCGATGTCGTATATCAAAAATTTAATTGTAGAAAAAGGACTTTCCCCTGTTTGGTTGGAAAAAGAGAAACAATATTTTATTTTCTATCCAAACGGAAATTATACCGAAAAAATCTGGATTGAAGACGAACGATCCATTGCCACACGCCTGTCGCTCGTCAACAGTTCAGGCCTAGCGGGTTCGGCTTGTTGGCAATACTCACAAGCAAGTCCTGAAATCTGGGACGTATTTAACGGTGTGCTTCACAAAGGCAAAACCCCTGCGGACTATTCCGATCTGTATTAGCCTAATTCTTCTCCGATTTCCTAACAGGGATTAATGTAGCTACTTTTCCTCGATCAGTCAGCTACTTTTCCTCGCTTAGTGCAAAAAACTAAGGAAGTTATCTAAATAATCATTTTGCCGCAAGCTTTTAGATAACTTTCTCAAAGTTTGCGCTCCGACCTCTTTCCGCGCAGCTTTAACAAACGTTGAAATTCAAGCATTTCTTCTGCTTTTTTATTTTACCTACATTTTTTTCAGCTTTGAAGTTATCTAAATTTCAAGAAAATCAAGTCAAAAAGTATAACTTTGCACCGAAAGTTATACTTTTTTTCATTTTGAGAGGGTGTTTTAGATAACTTTTTCAAACTGTAAAAGCCTCGCTTAAAAGCAGTAGGCGAAAACGTTGAAATACGTGGCTTTTGTATTTCGCCAAGCAAGCCGTTTTTTTTGCAATTTTAATAAGTTATACTTTTTTTGCCTGACGACTGAGGTTTTAGATAACTTTACAACTGAGGTTTTAGATAACTTTACGACTGAGATTTTAGATAATTTTTATCAGTAAAGTAATTGACTTTTTATGAAAAAGAGTATAATAAAACCAATATAACGTTTTATTATACCAGAAAGGATTATCGCATGAAGTTTGTAGGAATGGGCGACAATGTCGTAGATCGTTATGTGAATAAAAATATTATGTTTCCCGGTGGAAATGCCGTCAATTTTGCGGTCTTTACAAAGCAATGCGGCGCAGACTCGGCATATCTTGGCGTCTTCGCGAATGACACAGAGGGCCATTTAATCCGTAATACTCTCATCAAGCTCGGTATCGATGTTTCCGCGAGCCCCATTCTCAAGGACTGTGGAACAGAGCGTTGCGACGTCGTTTTAGTTGATGGCGACCGCACCTTTATCGGGAGCAATATTTCAGGAGATAAGAAACACCGCCCTTTAGTTTTAAATGAAAGCGAACTCACCTATTTGAAAGAATTTGATCTGATCCATTGCGGTTGCTACGCTTACATGGAAAATGAAATGCCTAAGATCAAAGACTTCTCTTGTCTGCGGACTTTTGATTTTTCCTGTGAACCAGAATACCGCACAGATGAATATTTGAGTAATGTCTGCCCTTCCGTCGATTTGGCTTTATTCTCCGGCGAAGCCATGGATGAAACAGAGATGCGGGACTTGCAAAAACGCGTTCGCTCCTTTGGCACCTCGACTGTATTATTTACGAGAGGAATTAAGGGCCAGCTTTTATTCCATGGTGAGCACGAGTATTCGGGGACCGTAGAGAAAATAGATCCTTTGGATACGATGGGCGCGGGAGATGCCTTTTTTGCCGCCTTTGTCACAGCACTTGTTCGCAATGGTTGGAGCAGAGAACACTCTTTAACAGAAGAAATCATCCAACCAGCTTTTCGCTATGCCGCGAACTTTGCCTCCGCTAACTGTCTCATTGAAGGAGCCTTTGGTTTTGGCACAGCTTACCCTTCCGAAGAAAAATAAAAGGATGCATTAATGGGAAAAAAAGTACTGACACTGGAAGCCTTGTTGGCAAAAGAAATAGAATATCGCATCGAGCAGGATGACTATAAAGAGAAGCAGAAGCTGCCCTCCGAAAGAGAGCTTTCTGCCCAATTTCAGGTACAAAGGTTGACGATACGGCGTGCACTTCAAACCTTGGTCCAAAAAGGGATTATCATTTCAAAAGAGCGATCCGGTTATTATGTCGCGCCCAAACGGATTAAAATCACCGTGAATCATTCCGGCTCGATTCGAACAGTGATTGAAAAAATGGGAATAACCTCTTATGTCAAGCTTTTGGAATTCGAAAAAATGAAGCTGACTGAGCGACTTGCCGGCAAAACGCTGCTTGCCGAAAATACCGAAGTGTACCACATTCTGCGGCTGCGCTATGAAAACAAAACGCCCATCGGCTTGGAAAAATCATATGTTGTCTGTGACTTGGCAAAGGGACTTTCCGCAGAGGACGTCCATAACAAATCCCTTTATGAAGAATTAAAGAAAAAGCACGGCTTAACAATTGCCCATTCTAATCAGAGGGTTTCCGCCGTTTTTGCAAATGGGCTGGAAGCTGAGCTCCTAAAAGTGAGCCTCTCTACGCCTCTCATGAAGTATCAAGGTCTTGTCTACGATAAAAAAGAACGACTAATTGAATACTTCGAAAATATAATGCTTCCGGATCGATTTGAATTTATTAGCAAGAGGTAAAAGTAAAGCGAGTAAAACATGACAGAAAATACAGTAATAAAGGAAGATCCATTATACATAAAGTTAGAAGACGTCCTGATGAAAAAGATTGAGGCGGGCGACTATCTGCCGGGAGAAAAGTTACCCGGGGAACGTGCGTTGGCCGAAATCTACGGGATTAACCGAATGACTGCCAAAAATGCGATCAATGGGCTTGTGCAAAAGAAATATCTTTATCGCGTCCAAGGCAAAGGAACCTTTGTGCAAAAAAAAGATTTTCACAAGCTAAATCTGGGCTTTTTAAATGAATCGGGAAATTGCGGCATCACCGCAATGGTCAAAAGCCAAGGGGTTCGTATTGCGAACAAGATTTTGACAAAAGGCACCCTTCCCCCTAATGACTACTTTTGCGGGCGCTTGAAGCTTGCAAAAAATGATCCCGTTTATTCTTTGCATCGAATCCGCTACGGAAACGAAGAGCCGATTGCGGTCGAATACACCTACTTGCCTTGCGCGCTCTTCCCCGATATCGAAAGCTTTGATTTTAAGCATGTTTCTTTATATGACTACATGGAAGCACATAAGCACATGCCGGTCGCCTTTGAACAAAAATTTCGAATTATACCGGTTCCGCAAAAAGAAGCAAAATACTTGGATCTCGATCAGGGGCAAGTCGTGTATTATTTTGAATTCCTTGGTTTTGACGAAAACGGTATTCTGGTGGAATACACGGAAAGCTTTACGAGAACCGATAAGGCTGAGTTTTTCTTTGATACGAACGGCTGATTATTTTCAATCTGGTCTAAAAAGTGATTTTGTTGCTATTATGTTTGTTTGCCGACAGAATTATTTTACGCAACGTTTTTGGTCTACTTTTATTCATATAGTGGTTCTCCCCAAAGTACAAAAGTTCGATTGAATCAGCTATCATTTGTGGTATTATAAAATATGAAATTGGTTGCATTTATTTTTGCAAACAGGATTGGTGATAGGGAGGAAAAACAGGATGAGAAATTTTGATGTCGATAAATATCTTGAAGATGGGAAAACAGCATACGGGCAAAGAAAAAATATTGAAGACCTTGCTGACAAGCTGACGTTACAGGGCTATCGTAATATTGTGGTAATCGGAATCGGTGGCACCTGGGCCGAATGGCTGCCTGTCGTGACCGTGATGCGACA
>JAQUUY010000136.1 GCA_028693645.1 Eubacteriales bacterium
AAGCGGTTTCCGGTTATTTACAGGTTCTTTTTGAGGCTGACCCCAAGTCCGTAGGAGGAGCATTGCCGGATGATGGATTCTATTACGAAAAATAAAGGGAGTATGCAAAAACGAATCACCACACTGCTGGTTCTGGCTTTTTGGCTTGGAATCTGGCAGCTTGGCGCGGTTTGGATAGGGCACGACCTTCTTTTGGTCTCTCCGTTTGCCGTGCTTGCTACCCTTGTTTCGCAAATAACAGAAGGTGTTTTTTGGTCCACGGTGGCGTATTCCTTCTTGCGGATTGTGAGCGGATTTTTGCTTGCAATTGTGGTTGGCGTGTTCCTCGCGGTCTTGAGTGCCGCAAATGCGATTGTCAAAGCACTTCTGGCACCTTTTTTTGGCGTCATCAAGAGCATTCCTGTTGCAAGCTTTATCATTTTGATTCTGATATGGGCGGGAAGCGGCAGTTTATCGCTCATCATCAGCTTTTTGATGGTCTTGCCAATCATTTATATGAATGTGCTCGAAGGAATCCTTCAGACCGACCGTAAGTTGCTTGAAATGGCAAAAGTCTTTCATGTTCCGTTTCACAAAAAACTTGCGGCGATTTTTGTCCCCGGTGTGCTGCCGTATTTTTCTTCCGCGTGCAAGATTGGCCTTGGCCTTTGTTGGAAAAGCGGAATCGCCGCCGAAGTCATTGGCCTTCCGACGGGAAGTATCGGGGAACGGCTCTATCAGGCAAAGATATTTTTGAGCACCGCGGATTTGTTCGCTTGGACGATTGTAATCGTGGCAATCAGCTACGCTTTTGAAAAGGCATTTTTGTTTGCACTCAGGCGCTTTGCCTTGCGGCTCGAAAAAGGAGATACAAGGTGGATATAAGAATCAACGAGCTTTCGAAAAGTTATAACGGAAAAAAAGTCCTCGATAAGCTGACGGCCTTGCTACCGGATGGTGAAATCACGGTTTTGACCGGAGCAAGCGGATCGGGCAAAACGACGCTCGCAAATATTTTGCTTGGCCTTGAACATGCGGATGCCGGCAAGATTGAGGGCATCGACAGCACACGCCTTTCCGCTGTTTTTCAGGAAGATCGCCTGTGCGAACAGCTGACGGGCCTTGGCAACATTCGTCTTGTGATGAGACAGAAGGCGGAGACAAAGGAACTGCTGTCAGTCTTTGCAGAAGTCGGATTGACCGAGGACGACGCAAAAAAACCGGTGCGCGAATTGTCCGGCGGCCAAAAGCGCAGGATTACGATTCTTCGCGCGATGCTTGCGGAAAGCGATTTTCTTTGCCTTGATGAACCGTTTCAGGGAATGGATAAAGACACCAAAGAAAAAACGATGGCTTATGTAAAAAAAGCCATCGTTGGGAAAACGGTTTTGCTGATCACGCATGACAGCAGGGAAGCCGAGTATTTCGGCGGACAGGGGCTATATCTTAATCAAATTTCTTAACGGCATCGAGATACTTTTTCAAAACACCGATGTTCACATAATAATAAGAGAATTTATCTTCTTTTTTGACTTGCACGAGCTCTGCTTCTGCAAGTTTTTTGATGTGCTGCGAGATGGTCGCCTGCGAATAATCAAACTCCGCCACGACATCTTTGTTGCAGATCTTGGCTCGATTGCGATTGCTCAAAAAGATAAAGCGAAAGATTTTTACCCGAGCCGGATGAGCCAATGCGTCTGAAACACGGGCGGTCAGCAGGATCTCTTCTTCTTCAAATTCGTCGGCGTCTTTTCGTAGTCTCATTTCAAATCTCCTCGTTTTGTGGCATATTTTCTCATATCAAAGCCCGTCGCCTTAGGCCGAATCTCCGGATTGCAGGATCATCTCTTCTCCCATAGCCTAATGGCGATACAAGCATCATTATAAGGGGGGAGAAGGCGAAAGTCCATAGGCATAGGGAAAAAAGCTGAGCTTGCGCCCCCTGACCTGGGCGATTGCTTCTATACCTTAGGAAGGCACTGCACTCGTGCTTCTACTTCACGCGCACTTACAGCTGTAGCTAAGGACGCTACACTCAGGATGGCATTATTTTCCTTGTACTTCGCGCCAACTTGCAGCTGTAGCTGCACTAACAAGACAAAAGTTATCTAAAAAGATCATTTTGGGCTACTTTTTAGATAACTTTTTTCAAAGCAATGTTTTTAGGGTTTTGGGGGTTTTTCAAAACCGTTGAAATTTGAGCGTTTTCGGGGTGTGCAAATTTCGACTACCTTTTCATTCGCTGCCAAGTTATCTAAAAGAGAATGATTTTGTTTGGTTTTAGATAACTTTTGGAGTAAAGTTATCTATTTTGCGAGAGTGGGGGGTGGTTTTAGATAACTTTGGGAAACAGCAAAACCGCCGTCGAAAAGCTGCGCGCCAGAATGTTGAAATGCGTGGGTTCTTGATTTGCTAAAAAAAGTAAAAAGTTTTTGCTTTGCGAAAGTTATACTTTTTTGCCCAAAATCGTATGGTTTTAGATAACTTTCGCCCAAAAAGAACAAATTGAAGAGCAAAAACAAAAAACACCAAGAGAAAAGAGAGCAAAAACAAAAAAAGGCAAAAAAGAGGAAAAGCCAAGGGCTGCGCGAGGTTTGAGAAATTGGCAACAGCAGAGCAGAAGCGAATGAATCAGACGAAGCAGAGAAGGTGCAAAATAATTTGCACCTTCTTTTCCTTTGTGATAGTCTAAAGCTGTAAGGGAGGGTGCGGAGTATGAAGCAAAAGGAATACCGAAAGATCACGCAAGAAATCTTTCGCTTGATCGAAGAGGGCATCCATGTCATCGATGCGGAAGAAATGACCGTCATCTATAACGAAGCGATGTCGCATCAGGAAAAACTTGACCGCAAGGATGTCCTCGGGAAACCATTTCGGCAGATTTTCAATACCATTAAGGAAGAAGAAAGCACCATGCTTGCTGCGCTGCGAAAAGGCAAGGCGACAATCAACAAGCCGCAAAGGTATTTGAACAAGGACGGACGTGAAATTACAACGATTAACAGCACCTATCCGATTAGGGAAGGTGGTAAAGTGATTGCTGCGGTCGAGATTACAAAAAATATTACCGACATCCAAATCATGTCCGAAAAAATCATGAAACTGCAACCGGAACCCGAAAACCCTCAAAGAACAAAAGAAAAGAAAATACGAAAATATAATTTTGAAACCTTAATCGGCCGTAATGCAAAATTCAAAGAAACCATTGCCATTGCGCAAAAAGCCGCCAAAAGCGATCATGCTGTGCTCCTTTCCGGAGAAACCGGCACCGGCAAGGAACTGATTGCGCAGAGCATTCACTTTGGCAGCGAACGGAAAGACATGCCCTTTCTTGCCCAAAATTGTGCGGCCTTACCGGAAAACCTTCTCGAAGGTATCCTTTTTGGAACGGTCAAAGGCGGCTTCACCGGTGCCCTTGACCGCGCGGGCCTCTTCGAACAGGCGAGTGGAGGCACCTTGCTTCTCGACGAGCTCAGTGCGATGCCCTATTCTTTGCAAGGAAAACTGCTGCGCGTGCTTCAGGAAGACTATCTGCGGCGCGTCGGCGGGAGCGCCGATATTCCGGTCGATGTAAGGATTATCGCAACGATTAATGAACCCGCCGAAGACCTGCTTGCAAGCGGAAAACTCAGAAAAGACCTTTATTACCGCTTAAACATCTTGCCCATCGAATTGCCTCCGCTGCGGGAACGCCGTGACGATATCCTTTTGCTTGCAGAGTTTTTTTTGGACAGGCATGCAAGAAGAGAAGGCAAGGCCTTGGAGGTTTTTTCAGAGGAAGCAAAAAACAAGCTTCTTGAATACGACTATCCCGGAAATATCCGTGAACTTGAAAATATAATGATGTCAGCCGTTTCGATGGCAGACGGCGAGCACGTTTTGACGGAAGCGCATCTGCCCGTGCTGAAAAAAGCAAGCACAAGCTTTGGCGATTACGAAAAAGTAACGGAAATTGGCTTGGATGCCTACCTTTCGGAAATCGAAGATCGCCTGATCTCTTCCGCGATGGATGAAAATCAGGGCAATGTTTCCCGTGC
>JAQUUY010000137.1 GCA_028693645.1 Eubacteriales bacterium
AAAAGCGCATAGGTATCAGCGTAGTATAATCTTCAACAGAAGCGTTGTTTAAAAACAGTTGAATCACTTGTTGACCGAGCGGATCAAGTAAAGGAGTATTGAATTTCTCGACTTCTCTTTTGAAAAATGCGGTCAGGATTTTCGCCCCCTCATCATAACCCGAAAGACCCATTTCGGATTGTTGTTCGGGTTGCAAAAATACTTTTCTGATGTATTGACCATCGACTTTCAATGATTCCAAGGTATAACCAAGCAAGGGACAACGTGCCGGGGCGAGATGCTCCGGCTTAAATTTTGCGCTGCCTCTTCTTGCGATGTATTCACGCGCAATCCATTGAGGCATAAAGCCCACCTCATACACTCCTATGTGTTGATTGGGGATCAACAGATACCTTGTGCTGGTCGAGGCGGTAATCTGCGCCAAGAGCAGATTTGCCTGCTCTACCATTTTCCCTGTGGCAAACGGCCAGTAAGAGCCGACACCTTCGCTGGACATTCCTTCGGACGAAGTGATGCTGGGGTTGTTATGACCCCTCGGGGCGACAAGACGCCAAAGCCAAGCAAGGGCAGGCGGCAAAATATGAAACATACCAAGAATCCCATAAGAGGGGTCTTCTTTTGTACAAGGCGGCGTCCTTACTCCGAAGCTGCGGACATCAACCTCAACCGGGGTGTTGATGACATTTGGGACCAAGTAACGCGGCAAAATAACCCTTGGATTTGGGCAGGGAGTTCCGTCAGAGTCTTTTGTATGCTCCCAGACAAGACAAGTCGAATTTGGAACGGCGTCAATGTTCAAAAATACAAGCGGTTCCGACGGTTGCGTAAATATTCTTTCGAATTGCGGTGTTGTTCCGTAGGCCTTGATATGATCAAGCCTCAAAAACCAGCCTTGCTCCGCATCTTTTACCACAAGCTTTTTGCTTTTGTTTTGCATTTTGGGATGGCATAGAGCCATGTCATCGGTAACGGGACGGAGCTCGCAGGTTTCCTTAAGTTCAATGTATGTTTTTTCGCCGGTCAGGATGTTTTTCCCCAATACAATCCGCCCGTCCAATTCACGGTGGATATTCTCTATCATTTCACTTTTTCCGCCACCGGAGGCACCTTCATGCATGATTACAATTTCATTATCATAAGGTGTGATGACTTTCACGGTGGATGCGTGGACGGTGACCCAGCCTTCGTTTTCACCGATATTAAGAAGGACTCCGTAAATGCCTTTTTTCGCACTTGGACCGGGATAGAGATTATAGGAATACAATTCGTGGACTTCTTTTAATCTGTTGTGTATCACGATTTGTTTGCCTTCAAAATGTGTATGCCGGAAGGGTGGCGCAAGAAAAATGACCGCTTTTGGGCAGAATTCTTTGTGTATATCATTGATGCTGATAAAACCTTGCATATCGGCAAGTGCACAGGCAAAGAAAGCTGCATTTGCAGGGGCAATCAGGAGGGCATCGTAACCATACTCCATACCGCCGGCCTTAAAGGGAAGGACAATCAATTTTTGTTTTTTCAACCATTCAAAGGTTGCAGAGCGGAGAGGTTCAAAATCTTTGTTGTAAATATCATCGTATTTCGGTTTGTCTGTATCATTATTATCCGCAACCAATAAACAATCGGGATCTCGTCTTCTCATATAATCGTCGGGGTAATTGATGACGATGCCATTTTTGCAGCGAACAACACTGGCTTCGGTAATCGTCCCCAAACCTTCGACCTCATAATCAACGGAAAAAACGGAATTTTCTTTGTTCCCTAACGAAATATCAAAGAGTTGGGCTCTGCTTTCCGGGAAAATAGCTTCTTCGCTATTTAAAATGATTTCTTTAATGTCAATCGGTAATGTAAATTTCTCGATATTTTTTTTCATCAGCCCGTTCTCCTTTTCCTGCGAATACGACCTTTTTGCATTGTGATGCTATTTGCTTAAAGTTCTTCATACCCCAATTTGATGGCTTTCATTCTAAAACAATCGCTTGCTTTTGAAAAAAATAGGATTGCATTCTTGACAAGGAAAGCAAAAGTGGTAGTATAGTGTTAGCACTCTCGAAAAGAGAGTGCTAAAAAACACACTGACGGAGGTATGAAAAAATGGCAAAAAAGCAATTCAAAGCAGAATCAAAACAATTGCTGAATTTGATGATCAATTCGATTTATACGCACAGAGAGATTTTTCTGAGGGAGTTGATTTCGAATGCAAGTGATGCAATCGATAAAATCTATTATAAGGCACTGACTGATGAGAGCATTCGCTTCAACAATGCAGACTATTTTATCAAACTCATTCCGGATAAAGAAAAGCGAACCTTAACAATCATGGACAGCGGAATCGGAATGACAAAAGAAGAACTTGAGGACAATCTCGGAGTAATCGCCAAGAGTGGATCTCTCAATTTTAAAAAAGAAAATGAAATTAAAGATGGATATGACATCATCGGACAGTTCGGCGTCGGCTTTTATTCCGCGTTTATGATTGCTGATAAAGTGACGGTAACAACAAAAGCACTCGGAAGTGAGGAGGCGTATTGTTGGGAGTCCGAAGGTGCTACGGGATATACCGTTGAGCCATGCACAAAAAACAATATCGGGACGGAAATTGTTTTAAAGGTAAAGGAAAACACAGAAGACGAAAACTACGATGAATACCTTGAACCGTTCAAGCTACAGATGCTGGTGAAGAAGTATTCAGATTTCATCCGCTATCCCATAAAAATGGATCTGCAATCAAGGCGATTGGTTGAGGGTTCAGAAGATGAGTATGAAACCTATACCGAAGAAAAAATCATTAATAGCATGGTTCCGATTTGGAGAAAGAATAAAGAAGAACTCAGCGCAGAAGACTACGACAAATTCTATTCCGAAAAGCATTTTGGCTTTGATAAACCGCTCAAACACATTCATATCAAGGCGGAGGGGATGGTCAATTATAATGCCATCATGTATATTCCGGAAAAGATGCCGTATGACTTTTATTCAAAAGAATTTCAAAAGGGGCTTGCGCTTTATTCGAACGGCGTACTCATTATGGATAAATGTGCGGAACTGCTGCCGGACTATTACAGCTTTATTCGAGGAATCGTTGAATCAGATGACCTTTCGCTCAATATTTCCCGTGAGACCTTGCAGTATGACCGCCAGTTGAAATTGATTGCAAAAAATATAAAGAATAAGATTAAAGTGGAATTGCTTCATTTAATGAAAGAAGAAAGAGAAGCCTATGAACGCTTCTTCCAATCCTTTGGCAGGCAGTTAAAGTACGGAATCTACAGTAACTTTGGCGCGGAAAAGGATGAATTAATTGACCTGCTGCTGTTCTATTCGTCCAGTGAGAAAAAAATGGTTACTCTTGCCGAATATGTGTCGCGGATGAAAGAGGATCAGAAATACATCTACTATGCGGCCGGTGAATCAATCGAGCGTGTAAATCAGATGCCACAGACCGAAATGATTTTAGATAAAGGTTACGAAATCCTCTATTTCACCGAAGATGTTGATGAATTCGCGATTCAGGTTGTAATGTCTTTCCAAGAGAAAGAGTTCCGCTCGGTTTCCAGCAGCGATTTAGGACTGGACGCCGCAGGAGAAGAAAAGGAAACAGAAAAAGAACAAGAAGAGGGCAAAGATCTCTTTAACGAAATGAAAGAGATTCTCGGCAACAAAGTAAAAGATGTCCGTTTTTCAAAACGACTTAAAAATCATCCGGTTTGCCTGACGACAGAAGGATTTGTATCAATTGAGATGGAAAAAATACTCAATTCAATGCCTAATGATCAAACGGTGGCGGCAGAGAAAGTCCTTGAGTTGAATGGGAACCATGAGGTCTATTCTGCTTTAGCAAAGGCGTATGAAGAGGACAAAGAAAAATTCAAATTATATACCGTACTTCTGTATAATCAGGCTTTGTTGATGGAGGGGTTGCCAATCGAAGATCCGCTTTCCTTCAGCAATGATGTCTGCAAATTGATGAGATAACATACAGCTTGGCAAA
>JAQUUY010000138.1 GCA_028693645.1 Eubacteriales bacterium
TTGCGGTAACTTTTTCATAAAGCAGTACGGCCAGTTCACAAAATTCTTCACGCGTAATGGGTTTTGTAAGATCAGCACCTTTGAGGATGTCGGGGATAAGGCTGAGCTCATTTGCCTTAGCAAGTTCCGGTTCTGCCCAAGTGCTTGCATCAGCGTAGAAACTGCCCGAACCGATTGTGACTACATTAGATGCAGGGGAATTAATCGCTTCCACATCCGGCCAACCCTCATAATAATCATAGTAAACCTTGAGTTTGTAGGAATACACATGGCTCTTGATATCGACGGAGGTTAAACTTCCTTCATCAATGGGGTCAAAAGTGATCGGGAAATTCTTTGCCGTGACGGGGCCTTCGCTTTCATCGCCGCCGGTATAAACATTGATGTATCCACCGCCGCCAAACTCGGTCCAAGCGCCATTATCGACTTTCACTGCATAATCCCAGAAAACAGATCCTCCGGCAGGGGACTCACTGTCGATATTCAGAACACTCTGCGGGAAATATACCTGTGCTTGAAAATAAGGAACTCCCTCTTCATTCTGCAAGAGTTCGATGCTTTTGATCGATGGCGCCTCAAGTGATGTGGGCACTCCCTCGGGCAACGAGCCCATCGCGCTGACCGGAATCGTAGCGCCGATCATAACCAGTGCAAGAATACAAGCCAATAGTGTTTTTTTCATAATTCTGTCCTCCCATTTCTGTCTTACAATTATTATAATTTCGTAATAAAAATAGATTCATATGCGACATTTCTTTCAACCATTCTTTATGCAACCCTCCCCGTAAATAAGAGAGAGTTAACTTGCCTACTATTTAACATTACACCCATTATGTATCAAATTCAAGTTAAGCTCTGCGTGGAAAGCATTTTTTCGCAGTTTTCATATCCAACCCGACTTTTACTAACAAACGACAATCGGGACGCACTTGCTCTCGGAAAAAAGCGCAGTCGCAGAGAATCACTTTCAGCAGAGAGTACAATTTCCTCATAGCAATTCTTTCATCTTTCCCGCCAAATACAAGGGGATGTTTGTTATCTCTCCGTCTTTGACATATCCTCTCCGCGAAAACCGAACGGCTATTGGGGGTTTTCTGTTTCGAATAAACGTTTTGAAACTTGCGGCTTTTTTGTTTTCGCCGCTTTTCACTTCAATTGGAATAATATCCACGCCGCGTTGAATGAGAAAATCGATTTCTCCGGATTTATCCGAAAAATACCGCGGTTCAACCTCAAATTGCCCGCGAAGCTGTTGGAGAATATAATTTTCAGTCAACGGCCCTTTAAATTGAAAATCACTTTTCAGCAAAATGGCTGCATTATCGATTCCCGCCATATGCTTTAGAATACCGGTATCGAATAAAAAGAGCTTGAACTGGTTTAACTGGTCAAATGCGGATAAAGGATGTTCCGGTTTAGACACGTTATACAAGCGGTAAAGCATTCCTGCCGATACGAGCCATTCGATTGCTTCCTCAAATTCGCGTGCTCGTGCACCTTCTTTCACACACCCAAATATGAACTTTTCGTTTTCTTTCGCAAGTTGCGTAACAATGCTACGAAACACAAGCAGAATTCTTCCGCTATTTACCTTCCCATTATGCTTCGCAAAATCATTTTCGTAAATCGCGACAAGTTCTTTTTGAATTTGGCTAATCTTCGCGGGATCTTTATATCTAATCCAAGAAGCTACACATTCAGGCATTCCTCCTATAATGAGATAATAATTATAGACTTCCAAAAGCCGGTCGTGAAATATTTCCTCGACTCGCTGCGCTTTCACAACACTGCTATAATAAGCATACAATTGCTCGTCAATGGCCGAAAGAAATTCCTCAAAAGTAAGCGGGGATATATCAATAAGATTAACCATTCCTACCGGATACGACTTCGGTTGTGCCAAAAGAGTACCAAGCAGACTACCCGCCGAAACAACATGATATTGGCTTGCATTTTCTTTAAAATATTTTAAAGAATTCAGCGCATCAGGGCATTCTTGGATTTCGTCGAAAATAATAAGGGTTTTCCCCGGAATTATTTTTTGGCTCGAAAGAAACCCCAAGAGTTCAATGATACGTTGCGGATTTTTATTGCTTTTAAAAATAGATTTCAGCTCATCTTCTTCATCAAAATTGAAATACACAAAGCTATCATAGCAACTTTTCCCAAACTCCTTCATTAACCAGGTTTTCCCCACCTGCCTTGCTCCTTTGAGAATCAATGGTTTCCGGTCCTCACTGTCTTTCCATTCCGTCAGTTTTTGCATTACACTGCGTCTCATAAAATCACCTTCCTTTCATAATCACAACTATAGTATAGTGAGTTATTTTTCTGAACGCAATATTTTTACACATTTTTGTCTGTTTTTTGTTATGTTTTTTACACATTTTTGTCTGTTTTTTTGTTTTATCTTACACATTTTATCCGAAATTCAATCATACATCATCTGAATCTCAAGCTTTGATTTACCTTTTTTAACAAACGTGCTATAATTCGCCTAACGAAAAGTCACATGTAGGAGGCGGGTATGGATATTCAAAAGCTTACAATAGGACAAATGGCTGAGCTAAATCAGGTCACGCGGCAAACGCTTCGACATTACGAGGCTGAGGGGCTTCTTATTCCCTATCATACGGATCCGGAAAGCGGCTACCGATATTATCACATCAATCAAAGTGCGAAGCTGGATATGATTCAGTATTTGAAATTTTGCGGCATGTCACTGCAACAAATCAAAGCAAAGTTTGCATCTGCAAGTGTAGAAGAAATCCAAAGTTTTCTGGTCGCACAGCTTGATTATATCGATGAATCAATGCATCGACTCAGCCAGAGCAGACACACGATAGCACGAACCATAGAAAATTACAAACGATACAAGTTGCTTCCCCAAAACCAAACGATATTCCACGAAATCATTCCTGAAAGGAAGCTCTATGTTCATACTTCTAGCGTAAACTATTTCGACGCAAATGATTCCGGTTATGAAATGATGCTTCGCGAATTAAAATGCAGTCTTGTTAATAAAAAATTGCCTACTAATTATTTTTGTAATATAGGTACGATTATCCGAAAGCCGCATGTCGAAAAGCGGGAACTTTATGCAAATGAAGTCTTCATGTTTGTGGATGAGGATTATGAGGTTCACCATTCCCTCGAAACAATCCCTGAAGGTATGTATGTTTGCATTTGCGCCGAAGATTTTTACAAAGAAGAGGAATTCGCGCAGCGCCTGTTTGACTATATTGACAATAACAACTATATGATTGTCGGCGATTATATCTGCGAGGTTATCGCGGAATTCCCCATGTACGAACAAACACCGCGAAGCATGCTCTACAAGATCCAGATTCCCATTCAAAGCAAGGCCTAAAAACCGAAGGTAACACTGCCAAGCTCTCTTTTGTCAAAAGACATCTGAGTGCTTGGCTTTTTTGTGCTAAAAACTTTTGGAAACAAAAACATTCCTGTTACCAAAATGATATATGGCTTTGTTTCAGCTGTAATCTCGAGTTACGCAAGCAAGGCAAGACTATTTTTCTACTTTTTTCGAGAAACCAAATGGCAGTGTTTCGCCTAACTGCTGTTTGCGAAGGACGCGTTCCTTCTTTTTTCAACAATAAATTGAATCGTCAATCTAATCTCCTTTTGCTTTTGCATATTATATCAGAAAATTCAAACAACATCTTGACCTTCCTGTTAGGCAAACGTATATAGTCATTTTATAAGTAACCGCTAATTTGAAAGGAGGGTCTATCAATGGATTGTGTATTAGTGAAAAAGGCTGATATCCTAACCGAGTATTTGGACTGTGGGGAAGGCAACGATTTTAAGATTGCAGACATAATCGACCAAAGAAACCAAGCGCCTTACACGGTCGGCGTAGTAGAGATGGGAAAATGCGAAGGCGTTGAATTTGAGTACGACGACGATGCCGGTTGCTGCTACATGCTGGAAGGGGTAATCACCTTGAAAGAAAATCTGTCTGATAAGA
>JAQUUY010000016.1 GCA_028693645.1 Eubacteriales bacterium
AACGCATCACCGGAACCGTTTGCTGAAACGACAGCGGTTGGAAGCGGCGCCGGTCTTAACACGCAAGAACCCTTATCATCGCAATAATAAACTCCCCCGGCGGACAGGGTGATAAAGACTCGCTTTACTCCTGCATTAAGAAACCATTCCCCCGCTTTTTCGAGTGCTTCAAGATCCATAATGTCTATTCCTGTAAGAACTTCTGCTTCTGTTCTGTTTGGTTTGATTGTATGGAACTTGCCAATGACTTTTTTCGCCCGTTCTGCCTTTTCGACAGAAACCGGATCCAAAAATAAGGGGATCCCATCAAAACAATCTGCTGCATAGGCCAAAGTCTCTTCCGTCAAATTCGTGTCCAGCGCGATGATGCTGCTTTTTTTAGAGTTCTCGGCAACACGATTTATAAAGTCCTTTGAGATACGTTCGAGTGCATCCGTATTGCATAAGGCAAGTTCCAAGTCACCAAAAAGATTCAGAATTGACAAATTCATTGCCGTATTCTCGCCTTTTTCAACTTGAACTCCCGACACATCGATTCCCAACTCTTTTAATTCGCCCAAAGCGTTCCTTCCAAGGATGTCATCTCCGACAAGAGAATGGAAACTTACCGAAGCCTTCATTCTTCCAAGGTTTTCGCCAATATTTCTACCAACGCCTCCATACGACATCATAAGTTTCGCCGGATTTGATTCTCCGTGAAGAAGCATTTCCGAAGGATGTCCTTCGACGTCTGCTGTGATTCCTCCGATAATTGTAATTTCACTCATTTGTTTTCCCCGTTTCTATGTATTACTGCTCGTTATTATACTATTTTTTAGGGCTGATTTCCAGACGTCTTTTTCCGGACGCCGCCGCTACCATTATTTTGCTTTCTCGGAGATAAGATTCCGTCTTGTTTTTGATCCGTTTTTCTCTTGTTTGCGGTTTTTTTTGTTTTATATATTATACGAAGTCTGTTTTTCAGATATCGCCCTTTATTTTTGTTAATTATTAGACGGAATTTTCTCGTTTTGCTTGCAAGGCTAGTGGCTCTATGTTATCTTATTAACATAGGTATAAGTCTATACTTGTATAATAATAGTAGACTCATGACATTGAGACAAAATTCTTTTCCGCAAGTCTCTGCCTCTTTTTTCTGGTTGCAATGATGCGGATAAAAAAACAAGCAGGAGGTGACGGTTCTGTTTGTCTCATAGACATGAAAAAAAAGAATGACAATTGAAGGAGATTTGAGAAAATGCAAAACGAGTGCAAATGCAATTGCAACACAGCTGATGACCCAAGATATGTCGAACTAAAAGCATATATTGACTCAGTCAAAGGAAACGAAGGTATTGCGATGTCCGTGCTTCAAGAAGCACAAACTATTTTTGGATATCTTCCGTTAGAAGTCCAAAAATTCATTTCCCAAAACATTGATGTGCCCCTTGCCGAACTCTACGGTGTTTCAACGTTTTACAGCCAGTTCACACTGACTCCGAGAGGAAAACACCACATCGGAATTTGCTTAGGAACCGCTTGCTACGTCAGAGGAGCTCAAAAACTCGTCGACAAATTTGTTGCCGAGCTCAAGATCGCAGTCGGTGAAACCACAGAAGACGGATTGTTCACACTAGATGCTACTCGCTGCTTAGGTTGCTGCGGGCTTGCTCCGGTCATCATGATCGACGAGGATGTATATGGCAAACTAGACGATGTTGATGCAATTCCCGGAATTCTGGATAAGTATAGAGGATAGAGGTGGCATAGAATGAATATCAACGAATTAAACGAACTGAAAGGAAAAGCTCTCAAAGACCTTACCGTCAGTGAGGGTTACAGAGTAGTTGTAGGTGCAGCTTCCTGCGGTATCGCAGCCGGAGCAAAGACCGTACTTGCTACTCTGCAAAAAGAAGCAGATGCTAAAGGACTCAAGAATATCAACATCGTCCCCGCCGGTTGCATCGGTATGTGCGTTTACGAACCCATCGTAGAAGTATTTGCCCCCGGACAGGACAAGGTTACTTATATCAACGTTGATGCTGAAAAAGCAGCAAAGATTGTTGCGGAACACCTTGCAAAAGGAAATCAGGTTCCTGAATACATGATCAAAGACGGCGCAGTAAGAAACCTCAACGAGATCCAGTTCTACCAGAAGCAAAAGAGAGTCGTTCTTAAGAATTGTGGATACATCAATCCCGAAGATATCAACGATTACATTGCACTTGACGGATATCAGGCTTTGGCAAAAGTTTTGACAACAATGACTTCCGAAGAGACCGTTGAACTCATGAAGGCTTCCGGCCTCCGTGGAAGAGGCGGCGCAGGCTTCCCGACCGGAATGAAATGGAGTTTCGCAGCAAAAAATGTTGCTGATCAGAAATACATCATCTGTAACGCTGACGAAGGAGATCCGGGCGCATTCATGGACAGAAGTGTTCTCGAAGGTGACCCGCATGCTGTTCTCGAAGCAATGGCAATCGGTGGTTATGCTATCGGCGCAACCAAAGGCTTCCTTTATGTCAGAGCAGAATACCCCGTAGCAGTACACAGACTCAAAATCGCAATCAAGCAGGCAAAAGAGCTCGGCCTCATGGGCAAGAACATTTTGGGCAGCGGCTTTGATTTCGATGTTGACATCAGACTCGGCGCAGGCGCATTCGTTTGCGGCGAAGAAACAGCTCTCATCGCTTCCATCGAAGGTAAGCGTGGAATGTCCAGAAACAAACCTCCTTTCCCGGCCAACAAGGGACTTTGGGGCAAGCCGACTGTTATCAACAACGTTGAAACACTCGCAAACATCCCGCAGATTTACCTCCACGGAGCAGAATGGTTCAAGAGCTTCGGTACAGAGAAATCTGCCGGAACCAAAGTATTCGCACTTGGCGGAAAGATCAACAACACCGGTCTTGTAGAAATTCCGATGGGAATCACTCTCAGAGAAGTAATCTATGATATCGGCGAAGGCTGCCCGAACGGAAAAGCGTTCAAAGCAGTACAGACCGGCGGACCTTCCGGCGGTTGCATTACCACAGCTGATTTAGACACACCAATCGATTTTGACAACCTCGTTGCCGTCGGTTCCATGATGGGATCCGGCGGAATGATCGTTGTTGACGAAGATAACTGCATGGTAGATATCGCCCGCTTCTTCCTCGACTTCACCGTTGATGAATCTTGCGGAAAATGTACTCCTTGCCGTGAAGGTACTCGCAGAATGCTTGAGATCCTTGACAAGATTACTCTTGGAAAAGGAACACCGAAAGATCTGGAAACTCTCGACGAATTGGCTGCAAACATCAGACTTACCTCGCTTTGCGCATTAGGTCAGACAGCTCCGAACCCCGTCCTGTCGACAATGAAGCACTTCAAAGACGAATATGAGGCTCATGTATTTGACAAAAAATGTCCTGCAGGCGTATGCCAGGCGCTCCTTTCCATCGTCATCACAGATGATTGTAAAGGCTGCACAAAGTGCGTCAAGGTCTGCCCGGTTGATGCGATCACCGGTAAAGTCAAAGAAAAGCATGTAATCGACGACAGTAAGTGCATCAAATGTGGCGCTTGTATAGATGCCTGCTCGTTCAAGGCCATCATTAAAAAATAGGAGGACAGGGTAACATGGAAAAAGTAAACGTAACCATAAACGGGATCGCCGTAAGCGTTCCCAGTGACTATACCGTTTTATTAGCGGCAAGAGAAGCAGGAATCGATATCCCGACTCTTTGCTATCTTAAGGACATCAACGAAATCGCTGCTTGCAGAGTCTGTGTTGTAGAAGCAGATATCAACGGCGTACCGATGAGAAACCTTCCCGCCTCTTGCGTACTTCAGGTACAAGAAGGCATGAATGTCAGAACAAATACCGCGCAGGTCAGAAAAGCTGTCAAAAGCAATGTCGAACTGATCCTTGCAAACCACAACAGAGAATGCCTCGTCTGCAAAAGAAACGGTTCTTGCGAACTGCAAAAGCTTTGCGATGAGCTCGGTCTCACCGAAGTATCTTATGAGGGAAAAATGAGAAAAGCAGTCGTTGACGATCTTTCTCATTCCATCGTTAGGGATTCCAGCAAATGTATCCTCTGCGGCAGATGCGTCAGCGTCTGCAGAGACGGCCAGGGCATCGGCGTTCTCGACTTCACACACAGAGGGTTCAACACCGAAGTTGCTCCTGCTTTTGATTTCAGCATGAGAGACGTCGATTGCATCTTCTGCGGTCAGTGTATCAATGCTTGCCCGGTTGCTGCTTTGAAAGAAAAATCAAACATCGATGATGTTTGGGCTGCTATTGAAGATCCCGACAAAATCGTAGTTGTTCAGACTGCTCCGGCTGTCAGAGCTTCCCTCGGTGAGGAATTTGGTTTCCCCGTCGGAACTCCTGTAACAGGAAAGATGGTTGCTGCTCTTAAGAGAATTGGTTTTGACAAAGTATTTGATACCAACTTCTCCGCTGACTTGACAATCATGGAAGAAGGAACCGAACTTCTGAACAGAGTGACAACCGGCGGAAAACTGCCCATGATTACTTCCTGCTCGCCTGGTTGGATCCGCTTCTGCGAAATGAAATATCCTGATTTCTTGGATAATCTTTCAACTTGCAAATCACCGCAGCAGATGTTCGGTGCAATCGTAAAGAGCTACTACGCTGAAAAATTCAACATCGATCCGAAGAAAATCGTATCTGTTTCCGTTATGCCTTGTACTTCTAAGAAGACAGAAGCAAAACGTCCGGAAATGCAAGTTGACGGTCTCGCAGATGTGGATATCGCATTAACAACAAGAGAGCTTGGCGACATGATCAAGCAGGCTCGCATCAACTTCCCGGCACTTGCTGACGAAGAATGCGACAGCATCCTCGGCGAATACACCGGTGCAGGCGTCATCTTTGGTGCTACCGGCGGCGTTATGGAAGCTGCTCTCAGAACTGTTGCTGATATCTTGACAGGTCAAGACCTCAAAGATATCGAATACAATGTTTGCAGAGGAATCGAAGGCGTCAAGGAAGCTACTTTGACCCTCCCGATCGGCGGAGTACCGACAGAAATCAATATCGCGATTGCTCACGGTACAGCCAATGCAGCAAAAGTCCTCGATGCAGTCAGAGCCGGTGAAAAGAACTATCACTTCATCGAAGTCATGGCTTGCCCCGGCGGCTGCGTACACGGTGGCGGACAGTCCCACGTTTCCGCAAAAGCAAGATTGGATGTCAATCCGAAGGTCAACAGAGCGAACGCACTGTATTCCGAAGACGAAAGACAGACACTCAGAAAGTCCCATGACAATCCGGAAGTAAAAGCTCTCTATGCTGACTTCCTCAAGGAGCCCAACGGACATCTCTCCCACAAGCTTCTTCATACTCATTACCACAAGAGAGACGTATATTGCCAGGACTAATCCTGACAGCGAATCTCTATCGATAAACAATAAAAACGGCGGCCCAATGGGTCGCCGTTTTTATTTTTGCGTTTATTAAATGTTGTTACTTTATTAACTTGACGTTTGAAAATCGCAGTAATATGCCTCTATGTCAAATGTTGTGGTAGAGCTCAAGTAGAATAAAAATCAGGATGTTTTTTCAGGCCGGCGATGGGCAAAACCTGTCGCCGGTTTGCTTTTAACTTTTCAGCTCGTCTGGCTAAGAAAAAATGCGCACGAGAAAAGGCTCTGCTCCTTTCTTTTTTTGTTTTTCTGGCTCTTCTCTTTTTTTCTTCACTCTTTTGTTTTAACTATTTACCCCTGCTTCGTTCTCTTAGCTACTTTTTAATAAATTTTACCAAACGAATTCACGCATAAAAAAGAACTTCCCGAGGAAAAGCAAAAAAAGTTATCTAAACAATGCTTTTTAGACGTGGTTTTAGATAACTTTCTTAATCCTTGCTTTCTAACGTCTTTGAACCCCAGCTTAACAAACGTTGGAATTCAAACGTTTGTTCCATTTTTTCATTTCATCCACATTTTTCCGGGCTTCGAAGTTATCTAAATTCCGAAAATTTCAAAGAAAAAAGTATAACTTTTCACCGAAAGTTATACTTTTTTTCATTTTGCGGGGGTTTTTTAGATAACTTTGCCAAGTGACAAAAAGAGCGTTAAAAATCCAAAGCCAGAAACGTTGAAACACATGGGTTTTAGACTCGGCGAAAACCATTGTCTTTTTTCGCCTTCTAAAAGTTATACTTTTTGTCTCCCAAAAGTTTGGTTTTAGATAACTTTTCAGCTTTCAAGATGCTTGCCGCTCCCATTTCTCCATTTTTTGAGTTTTTCCACTGCTTCGGGGTTTCAAATGATTTATACCAATATGCTTCCTCCGATAAATTCTCTGAGAATCGAATTATTAGCAATATAGGAGTCGTCATTTATGGTTTTGAAAAAGCGCAGGAACTTTAGCATTCGCACGGCTTCACAATAACTCTCTTCCTCTGGTGTAATCGACTCAAGCAGAGGCTCGGCATACTTTTTTAAGACAGCCAGTTCATAGATATGTGAAGAATTGAACAGCACGTCGGCTTCACTGTTGAAGGGAAAGATATTTTTGTCTTCACCGGCTCTTACCTTTGGCCATTGCGCAATGGTACTTTGCGCCGTATTCCCTCTGAAATTGTGGTCTCTAACGATTCTACGGAGCATTCTCGCGTCGGTAGTCGGAATCCGATTGTGGTTGTCAATATTCAACTGCGTCAAGGGACTGATGTAGATTTTGTATTTTGTTTCCTCGGGGATTTCCGAGGTCAATTTTTCATTCAAGCCATGGATGCCTTCAATGACAATCGGCTGGCCGCTTCGGGCTCTTGTGATTCGCTCACCAAAAACCTTTCCTCCGCTTTTAAAATCAAAGTACGGCAAATCGACTGCCTTTCCGACGAGAAGATCATTCATGTTTTTATTGAAAAGTTCGACATCCAGCGCATCAATGTCTTCAAAATTGTAGTCCCCATTGGGAAGCCGTGGCGTTTGATCACGTTCAACGAAGTAATCATCCGTTCCTAAATAGAGAGGTTTTTGGCCGTTTACCATCAACTGGATGCACAGTCTTTTAGCAAAAGATGTCTTTCCGGAAGAACTGGGGCCGCAAATTAATATAATCCGCTTCCCTTCTTTTAGTATATGGTCTGCAATCTGCGCAATCTTTTTTTCATGCAACGCTTCGGAAACCTGCATGATTTCTTTATAATCTCCGCTTTCTATTTTCTGGTTCAGCTCGCCCACATAGGAGATTCCCATAAGATTCCCCCATTTTTTCGCTTCTCCAAATGCTTGGTAAAGAAGATGCTCATCTTCAAACGGAGGGACCTGGTCAGGCACGAGAGAGGAAGGAAAGCGCAGCAAAATACCATTTCGATAGCGACGCAGCTCAAAATGCTTGATGTAACCGGCAGAAGGTACCATCGTGCCATAAAAAAAGTTTAGAAAGCCATCACAAGAATAAATCGGAACGGTATCAACCTGGGAGGCTCGTGCAAGCATGCGCATCTTTTCTTCATGATCTCCCATAGAAAGAATTTGGAAAGCTTCTTCTTTTTGCAGCACGCTTCGCACAAAAGGAATATCCTGCGAGACAATTTCCGCCATACGTGCTTCGATTAGCTGAATCGTTTCGTCCGGCAATCGATCTTTTGTTTTAATATCAGTATAAAGGCCCTTATTTAAAGAGTTTTCAATCAAGACGCGAACGTTTCCCAATATGTCATGAACCGCCTTAAGGTAAAGAAAGGAAACCCCCCTTTGATAAATTTGATTTGCCGACGGCTCCCGAATATCAAGAAAGGTAATCCTGCAGGGGACTTCAATTTTTTCAGTCAATGCTCGGACACGATTTTTTACTTTTGCTGCAAGGACCTGATAGGGAAGGCCCGCCTGATATTCTTGCAAAAGCTGTTCAATGGTAGTTCCCGGTTCTACGGTTCTATCAATCCAATCTGACTCAAGTGAAATTTTAAGAGCGATATTGATCTTCATGCTGACTCCTCCGCTTTGTTTTTCCATTCAGGCTCCTTCTGTCTGTCGTTTGCTATATTGTAGCATATTTCAGCGCAATTTCCAGCCAAACACTCACATTTTTTGTCCTTCTCGCTTGACAAGGGCTCTTGATAACGTTACAATGCAACTAATTCAATTTATAAAAGCAATGACAGGGTAAAGTAAGTGGACCTTCCCGTTTCAAGAGAGCCGGATAAGCTGGGAACCGGCAGCAGGAATTCTACCGAAGTTCCCCCTCGAGCTTGTCCGTTGAACGGAACACCCCAACAAAGGGTGTTCAAGTAGGCAGACACGGTTTCCTCCGTTAACGGGATACGGATGTTTTCGTCCTGAGCGGCTGTATCGTTTTTCTATGAAAACGGCAGCAACAAGAGTGGTACCGCGGGTCTTCCCGTCTCTTAAGAGACGAGGAGATTTTTTGTTTTGGTCGCAAAGTTACAAAGGAGAACAGGAGGCAGTAATATGATTTGGAATCAGCCAAGAGAATGCATGTCGCGAGATGAAATGACACATCTGCAAACGGCAAGATTAAAAGATTTAGTACAAAGGGTTTATCATAACGTTCCTTTTTATCGGACAAAAATGCAAGGATTAGGGATCGAACCCGCCGACATTCAGGAACTTGGCGATATTGTAAAACTCCCGTTTACAACAAAGCAGGATCTCCGCGACAACTATCCGTTTGGTTTGTTTGCTGTCCCAAAGAGTGAAATCGTTCGTGTTCATGCTTCTTCGGGAACAACCGGAAAATCGACGGTCGTAGGTTATACGAGAAAAGATATCGATACCTTCTCAGAAGTAGTCGCAAGAGCATTAGCTTCGGCGGGCGCGACAAAGGAAGATTTTGTTCAGGTCGCTTACGGGTACGGCCTTTTCACCGGCGGTCTCGGCATTCATTACGGGGCTGAAAAACTTGGCGCTGCGGTTATTCCTGTTTCCGGAGGAAACACCGAAAAACAGATTCAACTTTTGCAGGATTTTGGTAGCACGGTATTAGCCTGCACCCCTTCTTATGCCGCATATCTTTCGGAAGCGCTGGAAGACGCGGGAATTGATCCTGCTTCCCTTCCACTTCGAATTGGAGTCTTTGGTGCCGAGCCTTGGACACAGGCCATGCGTCAAAAAATTGAAGAAGGATTAAAAATTACAGCCTTCGACATCTATGGGCTGAGTGAAATCATTGGCCCCGGCGTTTCCATCAGTTGTGAATATCAAGATGGACTTCATATACAAGAAGATCATTTCATTCCCGAAATCATCAATCCCGAGACATTGGAACAAATGGGCGATGGAGTGACCGGTGAGCTTGTCTTCACGACAATCACAAAAGAAGGTCTTCCCCTGCTTCGTTACCGCACAAGAGACCTTTCGAGCCTTAATCACGCGCCTTGTCAATGCGGGAGAACCAATGTACGAATGGCAAAGATTTTTGGTCGTTCGGATGATATGCTTATCATTCGAGGAGTCAATGTCTTCCCCTCTTCCGTCGAAAGTATCCTTCTTGATATTCCTGAAGCAAAACCTCATTATCAGCTGATTGTTGATAGAAAAGGAACGCTGGATACCCTTGAAGTACAGGTCGAGATTGATGACCGCTTCTTCTCTGACGAAGTGGTGGCTCTCGAAAAAATTCACCAAAAAATTAAGCATAAACTTGAAAGTGTGCTTGGGATAAGTGTTATACTTAGATTAGTTGAACATAACACCATCGCAAGAAGCGAAGGCAAGGCAAAACGTGTCATCGACAGGCGCAGCCTGTAAGAAAGGGAGTGTGGACTTCATGATCATCAAGCAGCTTTCTGTATTTCTGCAAAATGAGTCGGGACGATTAGTCAATGTGACTGAGATCCTTCATCAGGCTGATATCAATATTTCCGCTTTATCGATTGCCGAAACCCAAGAATACGGCATTTTACGAATGATCGTCAGCGATGTCGAAAAGGCTGCAAAGACCTTGCGCGATGCAGACTATACCGTCAAAATAACCGATGTCATCTGTATCGAGACTCCCGATATCCCCGGAGCACTCTCCAATGCACTCAAAGCCCTTGCGGATGCACGAATCGACGTTTCCTATATGTATGGATATTCGAGCGACGGAAAGGCTCGACTCGTCATCAAAACGAGCAACCCCGCCGAAGCATCGAATCTGCTCGGCTAATAGAACGCGGTAAAATAAAAACCGACTCTTCTTTATGCTACTAATTTCATAAGGAAGACTCGGTTTTTTGTTTGTGTATTTTTCTTTGTTTTTGTTTTCGCGCTATAAAGTCATGTCTTTCAGTATCTCACGAAATTCGGCCAGTTCTTCCTTTGTCAACGTAATCCCTCGGCCCATTTTTTGATGTTTATCATCCCAATTACGGACATCAAATTTTGCAGGGCCTCCGTTCCATGCGACTTTGTTGAGTTCACGTGTCCAGCCTTTTGTGTCTTTTCCGAAAACCCCAATGTGTTCTACCAGTTCAAACGTGACTTCCCGATCTTTTTCTTCTGTTGCCATTTTAAATCCTCCTCATAAATAACATATAATGTAAATTAAGCGTACTCTATCTTTCGCCGTTTGTCAACCATATTATTACATTATACATATTTATTGTATTTCTACGGATTTGTGGCCACTCTTTTGCGGTATGCGCTTCTCCTTTTGCAATCACTCTTTTGACCGGCAACCAACAATGCCAATATCCAGAGATTTGTCAAACTCTGGTCCGTGAAAATCTGATCCCGCAGTGATTGCGAGTCCTCTTTTTTTTGCGATACTGATTAATCGCTCTGTTTGCGCTGCTGTATGCGAACTATATCTGCACTCCATGCCACTGAGTCCATACTCCTGCAGCTTTTCAAGAAGTGCCTCAAGCCTATCAAAATACCCAGGGCCACCCTTAAACCCACCAATCTTTAGAGGATGTGCAAGAACAGCATCTCCACCGGCTCCAAGAATCAATTCGATGGCATCTTTTGCCTCTACCTTTTCTCGATGCACCTTTCGCACCTCGGGATGGCGCAAAAACATGCCCTCGGCAAAGGCGTCTTTGAGTTCGCTGATATAGCCGCGTTTTTTTAGCGCAACCGCAAAATTAGGTTTCCCAACATAATCCTGTCCTTCGCGAAACAAGAGATCTTGTGGAAGCAATTCACATCCAATGGAATTCAGGGCATTTAACAGCGCCGCATTTCTTATTTCACGCATTTCGCGGATTCTCATAATCTCCGCATTTATTTTGTTTTCACCAATATCGATTCCATAACCCAAGATATGCGCAAAAACATCTTTCCCCGCAGCTTGCGATTCGAAAAGTTCTATTTCTATCGTGCTTAGACCCGCGGAAAACTCGATTCCCGGGAGAACGGTCACGCCTACTTTTTCGCCTGCTTTCATAGCTTCCGCGACCCCGAAAAGTCCATCGTGATCTGTAACAGCAATCGTTTTAACGCCGCGTTCAGCGGCTCTTTTTACCACTTCTGCGGGTGATAGTGTCCCATCGGAATAAAAGGTATGCAGATGCAGGTCAATGAGGCTCATTTCTTGAATGTTGTCCGTTTTTGCTGACTGCTCTATCAAAGGTGACAATTCTTGGATGCGTTTCATCTCTGCTCTTCCTTTCCGTGTGTTTCTGCTTTCTCTTTTGGTACGAGCGACATACAAATCCATTGTATCAAGGTAAAGATAGGCATAACAATCAAAATCATCCGCAAACTGTATTCTGCGGAGATATAACTGCCTATCATTGGAGCAACCATAGCTCCGAGGCTACTCATTGTGCCAAGCATCCCAAAGAGCGTCCCCCTTGTCGCCGGCGAGGTTCGTTCGGAAGCCGCCGATGTAAGAATGGGATCTGCCCCGCCTGCCAAAAAGGAAAATATGACAAAGCCGACAAGAAAGGTCGGGATGGTATGTGTCATCGTCAAGAAAATGGTAACCGGAAGAGACAGCCCCGTAAGCAGCAATGCCAGTTTCATTTTATCGCCTTTGTCTCCGAGTCTTGTAATCGTAAGTGCTGCAATCGCCGTCGCAAGGCCGGTCGCTCCGTTTATGATTCCGGTATAAGTCGCAGCTCCCGTCATCGTTCCGAGCGTATCCTGCACAAAAAGTGGGATAAAGGGAACAAAAACAGTCCGCACAATTCGCTGAAGCAATAAAACAATAAGGATTACAACGACAAAAGGCGTCGCTGCCTTGAACATGTTTTTTTTCTGTTCTCTAGGAATATGTAAGCGAAAACCAAAGGTATTTTTATCTTCGACGACTAAAGCAACAACAAGAATAAAACCCGTAAGCATCAGAAGACTACCGATGCCAAAACAAATACGATATCCAACGGCTTCCGCTAAGATTCCTCCAAAAAAAGGACCAATCGAATACCCTAAAAAATTCGAGGAAGTCATAAGTCCGAGAGCATAGGACATCCTGTTTTCCGGGGTGTTCGCGGAAACAAAACTCATGCTCGCCGTGACCGTTCCTGTCAAAACACCCTGTGCGGCACGAAGAATCATAAATTGCCAAACGGTTTGAGAAAGTCCCATCAATCCAAGCAAGATTGCCGCACAAAACATGGCTCTCATAATCATTACTTTTCTTCCGTAACGGTCAGAAACAACTCCCCAAATCGGTGCGGCAACCGCCATCGTTGCTGCCGGCAAAGCAGCCGACAAACCAACATAGTAGCTGAGCTGGGAAGGATCCGTTACGCCCATTTCCTGAAGAAGAAACGGCGTAAATGGAATGCAGAAGCCAAAGCCCATCAAAGAAAAAACCTGTGTGACCCAAAGGGTGTACAGGTTGATCTTCCATCGTTCCATAGTAAATACCTGCTTATATCCTTATTCGGCTAACATCGACATTCGCAATCCTCTGGCCGTTGTCTTATCCTTTAGCGATTCAACAAGCACGAAAGCGAACTCCAGCGCCGTCCCCGGGCCTCTTGACGTGATAAATTTACCGTCTATTTCAACAGTATGCCTGCCGAGTTTTGCCCCAAGAAGCTTATCTTCAAAGCCCGGATAACAGACAGCGGTTCTATTTTTGAGAAGTCCCATCTGTCCGAAAACCATTGGTGCTGCACAAATAGCGGCAAGCCATTTTTCGTTCTCAACGAATTGCTTGATTTGCAGAGAAAGGCCTTCGTGTTTTGCGAGATTCGCAGCACCCGGCATTCCCCCCGGAAGTACAATCATGTCACAGGTCGCATAATCCGCCTGCTCAAAAAGAATGTCCGTTTTGACCGTAATAGCATGTGCACCGGTCACCATCAGATTTCCGCTGACAGAAACCATTTCGGCTTCGATACTGGCGCGACGTAAAACATCAACCACAGTGAGTGCTTCAATTTCCTCGAATCCTTCAGCAAAATGTACATAAACTTTCATTTCCGAATCTCCCCTCTTAAGAAAACATCCTTTTGGGCTTCGAAAGTTTCCAGAATATAGATGTTAAAATTCCCATGATAAGAATCGATCCTGCAATTCCGACATAGATCCAGTCTTTAATAAGATCTTTATTAAACACAAGTTGAAAAAACGTATCTGTTCCGGAAAACGTGGGTATGTCAAAGTGTAGAAGCAACGGGAGCAATCCGGCCCAAAGCAGGATAAAAACTCCCCAAGAAAGTTTCACTGCCGCCCTCAATTTCTGTTTGTTTCCCTGCCGCCAGAAAAAAACACTCGCAGCAATAAGCAAAACAAAAGCAGCGGCAAGCGGTCCGAGCAAGAAGTTTAATCTTTCTCGAAAAGAAAGCATCCACTTGCCTTCTTCCTCTGTAAACGGCTCCTGTTCTTCTTCCGGATCATAAGAAGTAAAGAGAAAATCTTTTGTTTTCCCCATCATGAAATCCGAAAAGAACTCCCCCAGTTCTTTGTCACTGATTTCTCCCTCCACGTTCTGTGATGCCTGCAACTTAGTGAACTCGTACGTATAAAAATCGGGCGCGCGCGAAACCGCATTTTCTGCAAGCAAAACGGAAGTGATTGGAAGGCATAGTATCAGCAACACGAAAAAAATATGTGTCAAAGCTTTCATCGTCTCTCCCCCCAAGCTCATTATAGCCACTTTGCCTGCCGTAATCAAGCGGCCCAAAAGTAATTGATGTTCAACGCGTTACCGTTCCTCGCGGAAGTACGCGTTCCCTAGGTTTGCAGGAGGTTGGTTTTCCTTTTTGTTTTTTCTCGAAGACAGAATAATAATGACAATTGTTGCAGCATAGGGAAGCATATCGACCCAATATTGGGAAACATGAATGCCCATGCTTTGAAGTCGAAAACCAAGAATCGACAAGCCGCCAAAGAGCAAAGCGCCAATCAATGCTTTGATGGGATTCCACGATGCGAAGATGACCAAGGCCACCGCAATCCAGCCCCTTCCTGCCACGACATTTTCTTGCCAGACCGCCATCATAGAAAGTGACATATACGCGCCGCCAAGGCCGCAGAGAGCCCCACCCGCGCAAATATGAGTGTATTTATACAAGGTAACATTAACACCGGATGCATCCGCTGCGGCAGAGCTTTCACCGACTGCTCGCAAATTCAACCCGCTTCTGGTTTTATATAAATAAAGCGTTCCGAGGATGACCGCAAGGTATGACCCATAAAGAAAGAGATCTTGTTCAAAAAAGACCGGACCAATCAAGGGGATGTCCGAAAGTAAGGGAATCGGATAAGGAGTAAATGCTTCTTTGATCGAAACAGGAACAGGCAATCCAACATAGTTTTTTCCCATGAAGCTTGCAAACCCCGTCCCGAAAATCGTGAGAGTCAATCCCGTCACAACTTGATTCGCCCGCAATGATACCGTTAAAAAGGCAAAGATGAGCGCTCCCGCAGCGCCGGCAAGAACGGCGCCCATAAGTCCAAGCAAGGGATTTCCCGTCTCATAACCCGCGACAAAGCCCATGATAGCTCCCATGAGCATCAAGCCTTCGACCCCCAGATTAAGATGACCTGCTTTTTCTGTTATGATTTCGCCAAGTGTTGCAAAAAGAAGCGGTGTACTCGCAACGACCGCAGCCGCAAGAAAACCTTCCATTATGCCACCTCCTTTGCTTTTCTGAATTTCCCGGCCAAAGTTACCTTATATTGCAGGAAAAACTCGCTTCCGAGAACAAAGAACAATATGATCCCCTGCATCATATCCGCAACCGCGGCGGGAATCTGCATAGAAATCTGGATGTAGGTTCCGCCTTGAAGGAGAATCGCAAAGGCAATACAGACGAAAAGCACAGCAATGGCATTCAGTTTCGCAAGCCACGCCGTTATGATTGCAGTAAAGCCGTAGCCCCCTGACAAACTAACCGAAAGCGTTTTTTCGACTGCAGAAGCCTGAATCATACCCGTCAATCCGCAAAGTCCGCCGGAAAGCAACATCGAAATGATTATGACGGCTGAAATATTCATACCGGCGTATCTCGCTGTCTCCGTGCTTTCTCCGACAACACAGATTTCAAATCCTTTTTTCGTGTGATTGATGAAAAAGTAGACCAAGACCACTAAAAACAATGCAATCAACCAACCAATATGGATTCCGAATAAACTCGGCAAGACCGCATCCTCGCGAAAGGTTGCAACCTTTGGAAAGCCCTGTGATTCGGGAGATTTCCACGGACCATACTGTAAATACGTCACAAACTTGATGGCGATATAATTCAGCATCAAGGTAAAGATGGTTTCATTGACCCCAAGTTTCGCCTTGAAAAAGGCAGGGATAAAGGCCCAGATGCCGCCGGTGATCATCGCAGCAACTGCCATTAAAAGAAGCATGAGCGGTTTTGGAAGGCCTTCGACATTGAGGGCAATATAGGAAGCGCCGAGTGCCCCCATGAGAATCTGCCCTTCTCCTCCGATATTCCAAAATTTCATTTTGAATGCGACGAGAATTCCAAGCGAAGTCACAATAAGAGGAATCGCCTTTAGTATTGTCTGCTGTAAACGAATTTCGGTACCGATGGCACCCTTGACCATGCTGGGAAAGACTTCAACGGGGTTATAACCCAAGATAGCAATAACGAGACCCGCTGCAAGAAGTGACAGGAGAACGGCGATAATACGGATGATACGTTCTTTGCCTTTTGAGAGATCCTCTCTCTTGCTGATCTGTATCAGATTCATGACAGAGATCCCTCCTTTCCGCCGGTCATAAGAAGACCGATTTCTTCTTTTGTAACCTCATCCGGATCAACGACTCCGGTGACTTTCCCGACACAAAATACCATGATGCGGTCGCAGAGATCCATCAGAACATCGAGATCTTCTCCGATGAAGAGGACTCCGACTCCTTTGCTTTTCTGATCGTTCAAAAGATCGTAGATCTTGTAGGACGCCCCAATGTCAAGTCCTCTGACAGGATAGGCGGTGATAAGCACTTTTGGATTCGAGTCGATTTCTCGACCAAGCAATACCTTTTGAATATTGCCTCCCGAGAGCTTTTTGACCGGATGAAGAATGCTGGGTGTCTTGATGTCGAGGCGTTCAACAATCTGTTTTGCTTTGACTTCACAAGGGCCTCTTTTTAAGAGGATGCCGGGTTGATTCTGGTAATCCTTTAATATCAAGTTCTGCACAATGTCCATGGAACCGACGAGGCCCATACCCAAGCGATCTTCAGGGATAAATCCCATACGGATGCCCAAGCGTATGATATCTCTCGGAGTTTTTCCGAGGATATTTTCCCCTTCGAAAAAGACTCTTCCTTTTTCGGCACGAGTAAGACCGGCAATGGTTTCACAGATTTCCTTTTGCCCGCTGCCTGCGACGCCTGCAACACCAAGGATTTCTCCGGCATATAAAGAAAAGGAGATTTCTTCCAACGCAAGTTTTTGATCGTTGTTCCTTACGGAAAGGTTGTCCACTTGCAACAGTTCTTTTTTGGGCTCCTTCGTTTTTTCTTTTTTAATCGCTAAGTCTACTTTTTTCCCGACCATCATTTCAATGAGCGCGCCGACTTCAACTTCCTTTGTTTTTACGGTTCCAATCGTGCGGCCGCGTCTGAGTACGGTAATCCTGTCGCTAATCTCCATGACCTCGTTAAGCTTATGCGTGATGATTACAACGGCGCATCCCTGGTCTCTCATATTTGCTATGATGCGAAATAAACGTTTGATTTCCTGCGGAGTAAGAACCGCTGTCGGTTCATCCAAAATCAAAATTTTGGCACCGCGATATAGTACTTTTATGATTTCAAGGGTCTGTTTTTCGCCGACTGACATATTGTATACTTTTTTATCAGGATCCACGTCAAGACCATATTGATCTGATATCGCACGGATTTCTTTTGTCAGTTCTTTTGTTTTCGTGAAGACGCCCTTGTTGCTTCCTAATATAATGTTTTCTTTTGCTGTCATGACATCAACCAATTTGAAATGTTGATGAATCATGCCTATGCCCATCGCGATAGAATCTTTTGGGGATGTAAAATTCACTTCTTTTCCATTGATTAAAACCGTCCCACTGTCTTGACGGTAGATGCCTGAAAGCATGTTCATGAGCGTACTTTTTCCCGCTCCGTTTTCTCCGAGCAATGCGTGGACTTCTCCGTTAAAGACAGTGAGCTCCACATCTTCATTCGCTTTTATCGATCCAAATTCCTTGGATATGCCTTTCATTTCGATCGCTTTGATCGGCTCCATTGCTACCTCCAATAATAAGAGTTTGAGGACGGTCCCCGATGGAACCGCCCTCTTATTTATCCGTTTACGATCGGCAGCAAAACGCCGCCGCCTTTTATTTTGTCAGGCGAGGCTATTCTGTTGCAGTGATTCCTTCAAGAACCCAGTTCATAGCCCAGATGTCGCCGCGTTCGGTCAAAGCGCTGCCGGCAGCAACGACTTCATTTCCTTTGTTGTCTTTGAGCGGTCCGACAAAAATCGGGTAGTCTCCGGCAACAATCTGTGTTTTTACTTCTTCCACTTTGGCTTTTGCTTCATCCGAAACAAGATCGGTCAAAGGAGCAAGATCAATGTATCCATCAGCAATCGTACCGTAATACGATTCAGGAACATATTCTCCGGCAATGATTTTTTCGATGACGGGAACGAGATAAGCATCATGATGCCAAATCGGAGCTGTCAGGAAAGATCCCGGAGCAACTGCACTGTTGTCAAGGTTATATCCGACGGCATAAGCGCCGACTTTTTCTGCAGCGGTCTGCGCAGCAGAGGTGTCAGCGTGCTGAGCCAAGACATCACAACCTTGTGCAAGAAGGGATTCTGCCGCAGCCTGTTCAAGCGCAGCGTCACCCCAGCTATTGATATATACAACATTCATAGTGACGTCAGGATTGACCGATTTTGCTCCGAGATAGAAGGAGTTGATTCCGATCAAAACTTCGGTGTAGGGGAACGCTGCAACGTAACCGAGCTTATCTGTTTTTGTTGTCATACCTGCAACGATACCGGAAAGGTATCTTGCTTCTTCCATGGCTCCGAAATAATTTCCGAAATTCGTGTCGTTCATTTTGCTTCCGGAGAAGTGCAAGAAAGTAACTTCGGGATATTCTGTAGCCAGTTCTTCCATACCGTCCATGAAACCGTAGCTTGTTCCGATAATGATGCTTGCGCCATTGTCGATCATATTGATTGCATTGGTCTTGACTGCCTGCTTGTCTTCTGCGACATTCTCAGCATACATTACTTCCACTGCATCGCCAAAATACTCTTCAACAGCCTGTGTTCCTTCGTGCTGTGCCTGATTGTATCCGCCATCGGTGATTGTACCGATATAGAGGAAACCAATTTTGGTTACATCGGCCGCACCTTCGGTCTCTTCGGCAGCATCTCCGCCGCAGCCAACCATCGCTGTCATCGCCAACATAAGGATTAATACAATTAATTGAATGAAAAACTAAGTTCCATTATGAATAGGGAAAACCGGAACTTTCTCTCGCAGGAAACATCTGGTAAACTTACCTTAGGTGTTTGCCTGCAAAAGGAGGTATTTGATCATGAAAACAAACA
>JAQUUY010000017.1 GCA_028693645.1 Eubacteriales bacterium
TATTCTGAAGGAGCCGCGGTCATGCTGTTTTATCAGTTTGGTGAACTCTTGCAGGAACTTGCTGTCAGGCGCTCGCGGAAATCGATTAAGGAACTGCTTGATATTCGTCCCGATCATGCAAACCTAAAACGAGAAACAGAAATCCTCGTGGTTGCTCCGGAATCAGTATCCCTTGGGGATTTAATCCTGATTAAACCGGGAGAAAGAGTGCCCCTTGACGGTATCGTGGTTGAAGGGAATTCTCTGCTTGATACAAGTGCCATCAGCGGAGAATCCTTGCCGCGAGAAGTCGAAAGCGGAAGCGAAATCTTCTCGGGGTCGATTAACCAAAAGGGAGTGCTGACCATCGAGGTGACAAAGACCTATCGTGAATCGACGGTGGCTAAGATTTTGGAACTTGTGGAACATGCGGAGCAGAACAAAGCGCCAACGGAAAGCTTCATTACAAAATTTGCTCGCTATTATACTCCAGCCGTTGTATTGGTCGCCGCCCTACTTGCGCTGGTACCGCCTCTTTTGATTGAGGGAGCGACCTTTTCGGAATGGATTTACCGTGCGCTGCTCTTTTTGGTTGCTTCTTGCCCTTGCGCCCTCTTGATTTCAATCCCGCTCGGCTTCTTTGGAGGAATCGGCGGGGCAGGAAGGCAAGGAATCCTATTAAAAGGTGGGAATTATCTTGAGGCGCTTCAACGCGTGGACACCGTAATTTTTGACAAGACAGGGACTCTGACAAAAGGAGAATTCAAAGTAGCGGAGATCCGACCGGTTGATGGTGGCGGTGCAGAGAATGGAACAGAAAAGAGAGAGAGTCTCCTCCGTTATGCGGCGATTGCGGAACTGTTTTCGACCCACCCGATTGCGGTTTCCATTAAAAAAGCCTATGAGGAACAGTCCGGAAAAACGATACATCCAAGTCTAATTGAAAGTTACGAAGAACTTGCGGGTTTTGGTACGAGAGTCAGGTCGGAAGGGAAAGAAATTCTGCTTGGCAATGCGAAGCTCCTTTTGCGTGAGGGTGTTACTATTCCTGTCGATACGGCCGAGGAAGGCACAAGAATTCACCTGCTTGTTGACGGCAATTATCAAGGAGTCTTGCTGATAGAAGACGAAGCAAAAGAAGATGCGATTGAAGCGGTAGCTCATCTGCGAACTGCCGGAGTCCGCAGAGTCGTCATGCTGACCGGAGATAAAAAGATTGTTGGAGAAACCCTCGGAAATGAACTCGGAATGGATCAGGTATTCTCAGAACTTTTGCCTCAGCAAAAGGTGGAAATTCTTGAGGATCTCAGACGTAATAAAACGACACGAGGATCGATTGTCTTTGTAGGAGACGGAATCAACGATGCGCCGGCGATGCTTGCTGCAGACGTCGGAGTGGCCATGGGAGCGCTTGGATCCGACGCAGCCATTGAGGCCGCTGATGTGGTTTTGATGACGGATGAGCCCATAAAGCTTGCGCTCGCAATCGAAATTGCTAAAAGAACAAAGAGAATCGTCTGGCAAAACATATTCTTTGCCTTCTTTGTTAAATTCCTCGTCCTTGCGCTCGGAGCGTTTGGCTTCGCCACGATGTGGGAAGCCGTATTTGCAGATGTTGGCGTTGCATTGCTCGCCGTTGCAAATGCCATGAGGGCAATGAATGTTAAAAGCAAATAGACGATGCAATAGTCTTGTCGAGTTATTGTCGAGAATCAAATGCTATAATCGTCCGTAAAGAACGCGTTCCTTTTGTGGAGGGATGTAATCTCCTTAGTAAGTGTGCAACTGTTATCGTTTATAACGATAACCCTCCCGTAAAGGCTCTTCGGTTCCGGCGAAGAGCCTTTTTTAAATACTAGTAAGAATTATCGTTTTTAGTATCACTCTAAAATCAGAGAACAAAGCTATTTTTTAGAGAGGCAGAAGACCGGGTTGAACGAAAAACTAAGATAAGTAAGACAGCAAACAAGGAATGTTTTTCCAACTCATTAGTAATGGAAATTATTGTTTGTTTGTGGTATGATAAAAGTTAGCATACTGGGCTTGACAGAATGATATCGCCGAGAATTGGAGAAGATCAATTGGGTTTTGAGGGCTATAAGTTTAAGCACAAGCTGGTAGTATTGCAAAAATTGCGGGATGCACAAGACCCCGCAGCTTCGCATGCAAAAAACTTTGAAATGGTTCTCTATATTTCACCCATTCAACAAAAGTTCTTTCGCTTTGACCAGATGGAAAGCATCACGAATTTGACATTGGCGCCCTATCGTGCAAAGAACCTCTCGGAAGTGCCACCTTTTGATGAAACAGAACCAACCCTTGAGAATATAGGGAATGTTTTCTATCAGCTTTTAAAGGAAGAATTTGCAAAGAAAAAAGCAAATTTAGAGCGATTTGAACTTAGTGAAACGCCTTTAATGACTGTCATTGTGAATGATACAAATGTTGATAGAAAGCTTATGGTCGGCGCAAAAAAGATTAAACTTGCCAATCTTGTTCTGGGAAATGTAATTTCTCAATCTTCAGCAGATATCGTTTCCGATATAGAGGAAGAGGAACAGACGGTTATTGACGTGGTTTTTGCGCCTGAGCCGATTGAAGAAGCAGAAGCTCCGAAGCCCAAGGCCAAAGTCGTGATTCCCAAAGAGTGCCTTGTAATACCCGAGAGGGAAGCGTCTTGGCGTTCTCTTTTTATAGCGGCTTTTTGTGTTGTAGCAATAGGAGCAATCCTTGCACTTTATCTGAAAAACACAGGAGCTTATCCGTCAGGCTCAGACACCTTTGGGCATCTGTTCAAATCAGATCTACTATATCACAGCATTTTAAAAGGAGATTTTTACCCGCTTTATACAGAATTTTGGTATAACGGAGTCCAACCTTTTCGCTATTGGGCACCATTTCCTTACTATTTTCTTGCGATCTTGCAACTCGTCAGCGGAGGAGATGCCGTCAATTCGTACTATTTGTTTATGTTTGTCTCTTTTGTCATTGGTGGATTTGGCTGGCTGCTTTGGGGAAAAGCGTACAATCGTATTCCGTTTTGTACTTTTTTGGCAATTGCCTGGTTTTTTCTCCCGGATAATATCAGAGTCTTTTTCAGTGAGGGAAATCTGCCACGTATGGTGATCGCTATGTTATTGCCATATATTTTATATTTTGTTTGGGATTTTGTAGAACACCGAAAAAAGAGCGCCATCTTTTTTGTCTCGGGGCTTATGCTAATTGCTATTTTGTGTCACGTCATGATTTCTGCGATGATTGGGATTACGACCTTTCTATTCCTTTTGTTTTACAGCATAAGTCAAAAACGCGTCAAAGAGTCCATTTTTGTGATTGTTGTAATGCTGCTTACTTTTGCCCTTGCGGGTTTTTGGCTCTATCCGGCGTTGCAGGGTGGACTGATTGGAATGGACCCTTCTGCAACAGCAGACGTCATGGAAGCCTTGAGTACACCTGTTTTGATCTCGCTGGATCCTTTCCTGCGAAGCAAGGGAGGGTTTGAACTTTTTTATTTTGGATTGTCAATTTTCGGGATTTCCTTGGTGGGACTTTTTTTGGCAAACAAAAAAAGTCTTCCGGGATTTTATACCGTTTTGCTTGTTTTTGCGGGAACGACTACAGCCATGGTTACTTTCCTTCAAAAAATTCCGCTCAACCAATTGCTTTGGATGACCCGTTTTACACCAATTGTTTATTCTGTTTTTCTTCTTTCTCTTCTCGAATGGAGAAAATGCAAACGATATGCGGTAATCTTGATTGCATTAGTTCTCATAGTGGATTGTTTGCCGTCGGTAGATATCCAAAGATATCATTCGCAAACTCCGTATAGTACGGCGGAGTCGTTTTCTATGGCAAAGGGAATTACCGAACAAAGATTGTCTTTGCTTGATGTCAGCATTTTAGGCTCCTACCCTTCTTTTGTAATTGCTTCCGAGGAGCCCAAAACACAATATTCGTTTGGCTGGGCTTGGCAGGGAGCCACTACGGCACATAATATCGTCATGGTAAACACCGCACTTGAAAGAGGGTATTACCACTATCTTTTTGATCGAAGTCTCGAGCTTGGCGATGATACAATCATGATTTACAAAGAACTTGTAACAAAAGCAAAAAAAACCTTAAAGGACGTCGTTGAGGCAGCGGATACTTTAGGGTATACTCTATATAAAGAAACAAACTACACGTATGTATTTCATCGGGATGTTCCAAAAAATTTCGGTGTTATCGGAGAGTGCACCGCAATTTCCATTGGAAAGTCAGCGAACTTAATCACCGTGATGTATCCGTCCTTTGAGGAGGGAAGAAGTGATAGTTTGACAGACTATACTTTTAAGGATTTGAGCCGATATAAAGTTATATTCCTTTCGGGTTTTACCTATAAAGACCGAGCACTTGCAGAGGATCTTTTGATAAACCTCTCCAAGGCGGGAGTCAAAGTTATTGTTGATATGAACCGTATTCCTGTCGATCCGTTGACCAGCCGTATGAAATTTCTCGATGTCACGGCACAGTCAATTAGCTTTTCACAGAGATATCCTGAACTTGTGTACCAAGACCAGCTCTATAACGCGATTCCATTTAAAAAAGAATATTCGACATGGAATACCGTTTATCTTGAAAATGTCGATCAAGTAATGGGGTATTCGTGGTTTAAGAATAAAAAGCTTCCTTTTTTAGGGTATTCAAATAATGAGAACTTGATCTTTATGGGGTACAATTTCCTTTTTCATGCAATGGAAACGGGAGACGAGTCAATCACGGAGTTGATAAGCAACCTCCTAGAGATCCAGCCAAATCAACTGCCCAAAAGAGAAATTGTACCGCTTACAATAGAGTATGGTAAAGACAGGATATTCATTGAATCTCCGGGAGGAAGAGTAAACACGACGATAGCATTTCACGATAACTTTCGGAGCGAACAAAAAATTGACAGTAAAAACAACTTGCTAATCGTGGAAGAGCCATATACGGAAATTGAAATAGTTTACCCGTTTTTATTCCAAGGGATTGTTTTAAGCGGGTTTGGCTTGCTTGGAATTGCTTTCGTCGTTTTTATTATTTACCGGAAAAGGGGTGCTCGAATTGAAGAAAAAACTGATTAGTCTCCTTGTTGTTTTGTTGCTGGTCCTAACGCTACCGCTTCCTTCTTATGCCGACTATCAGGCGATTACAATCGATGGTCATTATGAGGATTGGTATGACAAACCTCATTCTGATATTTGGCATGGTAACGATAATCCCTCGGATTATAATCAGGTGAGTTTGTTTCGTGATGAATCTACGCTGTATGTGCATGTTGTATTTTCTGAAACAGAAAACTATATGTTTGAAACAACGAAAATGACAATCAAAACGAATATAGGAAATCAAAACCTTTGGTTTAAACCGGATTATGCAGGGGGATACTTTTCAAAACTCGAAACAGGGACAGAGGATTATTTTTGGCCAGCAATCGAAGTCATTGTCTCCGCTGGTGGAGGAGTTGATTTGTTGCAGGATTATATTTCCTTTTATTTATTCCTAATTAATATGTTTGATGAATTTGGTGATTTGAGTGAAGGCAACTTTGCAGACCCTAATACGGTACTCGAACAGCTAGGCGAAAGCATGAACGGAGAGTCCCAGAAAAAAATGAGTCAAGAACTCGACAAAATAAGCCAAGAATTGGAAGATGTCGTTCTGGACTTGGAAGAGGAACAACTGACGGAAACGCCAGATGAAGAAACAAATAGTTCGGAAATAACGGAGACTGCAGAACCTGATCGAGGAGGGCTCCTTGGGAGAGTAGACGAAACTGAAAAGAAAGATAAAGAAAAAGACACGCCTGTAGAAGAACCACCAGCTGAGACGCCTCCAGCGGCAGAAGAACCGCCAGCTGAGACGCCTCCGGCGGCAGAAGAACCGCCAGCTGAAACGCCTCCAGCGGCAGAAGAACCACCAGCTGAGACGCCTCCGGCGGCAGAAGAACCACCAGCTGAGACGCCTCCGGCGGCAGAAGAACCACCAGCGGAAGAAGGTTCACCTTCTGAAACGACAAACGAACCGATAACGACTGAGGAGACCAAAGAAACAACGGATGCTGCTGTGGAAGCAGAGATTCTGGAAGAAGCGGAATCGTCGTCATCGTCAGAAGAAGAGGATTGGATATTCATTCTTCCTTTAAAAGTCACAGAAACGCAGGGTGGCAGTTCTTCTGTGGGTTCTGGATTTTATACGATTAGCTATGATGGAGGAGAGTACTTTTACAATGCAGAGTTTGCGATTCCATTATCTGCAATACATAATCCCGCTGATGGAATGAAAGAAATAGAAATGAAGATACCGCTTCTAGGCAAGCAGTGGTTTTCCTGTGTGGGTACAAGCACGGCTCCCTTTATCATAGCGGGAATCGGGGCGTTGATGGTTTTTGGAACTTATGGCTACGTGAACTACAAGAAACGTCGCCTTTCACATAGCGGAGTAAAAGGACAAGAATAGATGTTTGCACTTAAAATCACAGCACTAATCATATGGATCTACGCGATATTGGTTCTGAAGAGGACAAATCTTCACTTTTTTGAGTTTTGTCTAGGCAGCGTCGGGCTTTTCTTTTTTCTGATGTTTTGGGTTCAACCTATAATCATAGAACCGTTGAGTGTGTTTGTTTGTGCTGCTGCCGGATTGCTGGGCGACCTTTCGGGCATGTATGATTCTTACTACCAATATGCGATTCTTTTCATTCCGAAAGACACGGCTTCCGTCTCTCTTTCTATTGATTATGAATGCTCAGGCGTTATAGAAATTATGGCCTATAGCTGTATGCTTTGGTTTTTCCCGCTATACAATGTAGTCGAAAAACTGATTTATACTTGCGTAGGAGTTGTAGTTATTTTTCTGGCTAATGTACTTCGGATCTTTGTGATTTGTACCTTAATCTACTTCTACGGAAATGAGATCTTCTATTTTGCCCATACGATATTTGGCAGGATCATCTTTTATTTTATATCAATTACCTTGTATTTCTATGTTTTTACACGCGCACAGATAAAGCGCCAGAAAGTGGGAACATTCAATTATGGACATTCAATTACTCCTAAGTAGAATAAGCAGAGAAATCATTTTTTGGATGGCATGGATTATCATTCCCTTAATCATGGAAATCATTCCGGCGTTAGGAGGGTTCCTTCTATTGCTAAAAAAGAGGCTGACAAAGAAAAAAGACAAACCGCAAAACTATTTTGCGGAAATCACGCTAATCATACCAGTCTATAATTCGGCAGAGACGTTGAGGGCTTGTTTGAAATCTGTACATCAGTCAAACTATCCTAAAAACCTGATGGACATTCTTTTGATCAATAACGAAAGCAGTGACAACAGCTTTGAAATATTTGGAAAA
Organism: Eubacteriales bacterium; assembly: GCA_028693645.1. GTDB lineage: Bacteria > Bacillota > Clostridia > Peptostreptococcales > Anaerovoracaceae > STD2-154. The sequence goes on from JAQUUY010000017.1 coordinate 7,355, forward strand.
TGCCAAGCAGAGTTTAATGATCTGCCGATGACTTGGCTTAATGCCAGCCAAGGAAAATCGAAGGCACTCAATATGGCCCTCTTTAATAGCCATGGGAAATACATTATACATATTGATAGTGATGGCATCTTACATCCGGAAGCGATCAGAAACATGACGATTCGTTTTGAACAGGAAAAACAGGCAGACTGTCTGACGGGAACGGTACTGACTGATTTCAAGGCGATCGAAAAGACAAAGAATCTCTTTTTCCGCTTAGTTCGTCGCTGTGAATTTTTTGAATACTGCCAGTCTTTTTTAGCAGGTAGAAATTTTGAATCTGAGCTTAACAGCATTTATACATTATCCGGAGCTTTCTCCGCTTTCCGAAAATCGGCTATTCTGAAATCGCAGATGTATAATTCTTCAACGGTCAGTGAAGATACACAGGTAACTTTTCAAATGAGGAATACTCTCAAAAAAGGAATAAGGCTTTGCGAAAATGCTTTTTTCTTTGTTGACCCCATCGAAAGTTACAACAAACTTTACACACAGCGCCAAAGATGGCAACGAGGAGAATTGGAAGTTTCGCATATGTTTTTAAAGGAAAATCTGAGTTTCACCAAGAATTTCTTTTCGAATTTTATGGTGCGCGTCTTGATGTTCGATCATACCTTTGCTTTCCCTCGCATGATTTGGTATTTTGCGCTGATTTTTCTTATTTTTTTGAATTATCCGCTCTCGCTGGTCGTTGGATCAGTTCTTATAATATATCTTTTATATGCTTTTTCGATGTTTCTCTACTATCTGAACGTTCTGATGTATTTGGCGAAAGTGAAGGATCTCAAGAAGTACTACAGGGGGAAGTGGTATTTAATCTTTCTCTTGCCTGTTTTTAATTTCGTAGTATTTTGGATTCGTTTTGCAGGAATCATCAATAGCATTAAGCAAGAAGGAAACTGGAAAACGACCACGCTGACAGAGGAATTTCAGAACATCAAAGTAGTTCTTAGCAAAGATTTTCGTCTACCACAAAGAATAGTCAAAGCAATAAGGAGAAAAGTTAATAATGAATAAGATCACGGTCATTCTTCCTGCGTACAACGAGGAGGAAAACATTGAAACAATGGTGGCAAGATGGCAGGAGTTTCGAGAAGTATTAAAGAAAAATTACGGATTGGAACTTGAACTCGTGGCCGTCAACGATGGAAGCAAAGACAGAACAAAGGAGCTTGGCGAACAGCTTGAAAAAGAATACACGAATTTCACTTTAGTCAATCATGCTAAAAACAAAGGGCTTGGAGAAGCTGTTAAGACAGGAATCAAATATTTTCTTTCGCAATCTCCCGAAAGAGCCTTTCTGTGTCTGATGGACTGCGACAATACACAAGATCCCGCTTATGTTGTTGATTTACTCGATAAAGCAAATACAACGGAGGCTGATGTTGTGATTGCTTCGCGTTATCAAAAAGGTGCTGAGGTCAAAGGTGTTTCTGGCTTTCGTTTGTTGATGAGTGAGGGCGCAAAATATGTCTTTTCCTTCATTTTGAATGTGCCTGATGTTAGGGATTACACTTGCGGTTATCGACTTTATAGCAGAAGAATCTTGTTGGCAGCGACAGAAAGATTTGGGGAAAACCTAGTGGCAGAAAGCGGCTTTACTTGTATGGTTGAACTATTATACAAACTCTACTGTTGCGGAGCCAAATTTGCCGAGATTCCTTTTGCTCTTCGTTATGATTTCAAAAAAGGTGAGAGTAAAATGTCCGTTGCAAAGACCGCCGTCAATAGCATTCGCTTGGCGATGCAGTTGAAGAAGATCGCCAAAAAATAGGAAAGACGTGTATGAATAACACCATTGAAGACAAACTACAATTTAGAAGAGAACTTTTTTTAGCCATTATAGTTACAGGGCTTGCTTGTTGTGCCGGTTTTTCTGAGTTGTTGTATGCCTCGAACGATTTATTCCCGTATACTTCTGATGCGATGGGACATATGGCGAAGGTCCGGTTTCTCGCAGAAAGTTTTTCGAGAGGAGAATTTCCATCATGGTTTCCGTACTGGTATAATGGAACCGCGGTGACACAGTACTATCCGCCACTTTCCTATTGGATAATGGCTCCGCTTTTTATGCTGACCGAAAATGCTATGATCACCTTTAAGGCATTTTGTTTTTTAGTGATGTTTACGGGAGGCATAGGAGTTTGGTATTTTTGCAGAGCCCATATCGGTAATTGGTGTGGGATTTTTGGTTCTGTGATATTTTGTCTGCAACCCTACATCTTAAGAGTTCTTTTTGGGGCGGGAATGGTCGCGCAGGGCCCGATTATCGCTTTGATTCCCTGGTATCTAGCCGCCATGCTGGCCTTTAGTAAAAAACAGAAAATGATCGATTTTATAGCAGGCGTACTACTTTGTGGACTGATGATCATTAGTCATCCGAATACCCTTTTTATGATTTGTTTCTGTATTATGGCAGTCGCTTTTATTATGGTTGTTTTCAGACAAATAACCATGCGTTGCTATTTGTTTATGATTGCTACACTAATCTTTGCAGGTATACTGACGGCCTTTTGGTCATTGGTGGGAGTAACTGGACTTGAAAATCCAAACCTTCCTTTTTTGCTTGCGGAAGCACCTCTGGTATATACAGCGGACAAAAACTGGTTTCTCAGTCTTGCCTCCGATTATTTCTTCTTTGCGATACCGATTACGATAGGAAGCGTATTGGCTGCGTGCTTATTTATCTATCGCACATTGACCAAAAAGACAGATAACATGGAAAAATTCCCGGTACTTTTTTGTTCTATTCTTACTGTGTTTACAATCGTATTTGCGTTTGGTCTTCGCCTTCCGTTTTTTAAGTATTTGCCGATGGGGGAGACACTTTTTGCAGGACGTATTCTGATATTAACTTCCGCCTCGGGTTCATTCCTTTGTGCGTATCTCGTTTACCAGATTATGAATGCGGCGTCGAAAAAAAAGGTGGGCATCAGAATTCTTGCGGTTATTCTGGGCATTTTTATGATGGCAACTACCTTGTTTTATATGAATCCGCTGCAAAAAGAATATGATCTTATTGTCGGAAATGACTTCGAGAAAATGCTTGCAGAAGCCAGCGTTGAGGAAACCGACAATTTTGAAAAAGGGAGGTATTCCTCTGTGGGCAGTTCCGATTGCAGCGAAACCTATTTTTCGCTTTTGCAAGATTATAATTCGACGGACGGCTGGAACATTGAAGGAACAACGCAGCAAGTAGCGCTTCGGAATTTTATGCTGGCAATTTCGACCAATAATCTTGAGTTTGTCGCGAAAAATCTTGCCTTCTGGAATGTTCGGTTCACCCTCATTGACAATTCGTATGGGGAAATTGCGGAAGCCTTGAACGAGAACTACCATTTCACGCTGAAGACCGCAAGAGGTGGAAAGAGTTTTTATACTAGCGATGATCCTTCCTCCTATTTTATGGTGGATAATCGAAATGCTTTGATCTTTGGACCTGGAGCGTCGGGTGTTGCTATTCCGTTTCCTTATCTTGTCTATGATTCGCGAAATGATATTTCTGAGTACTCTCTTACGGAACTCGAAAAATACAAATTAATTTATTTGTGCGAACCGCGTGTCGAGACAGCACAAGAAAAAGAAAACATTGAAAAAACAGTGAAAGAGCTTTTGAAAAAAGGCATTGTCGTATTTATAGAACCAAGGGCAACGACACGTTTTGATCTTTTTAATGTTTCAACAAGCGATATGTTGATTGAAAAAAATCCTGTGATCGAAAAACAAAAGGGAGCAAAAATCGAAACGAAGACAGAAAAAATAGTTCTTGATAAAGAAACGGAGTACTCAAGAAACTTGTTTGGTTTGGATCAGAGTTATTATAAATTGGTACAAAATGATGGAATGTTAAAGAATGATATTCTTGGCACAAAGAAAGTTGGAAATGGAGAAGTCGTATTTATTGGAATGCACCTTAGCCAATTCCTGAAGCCTGTATATGTCAGAAACTGGGGCGCTCAGGATGAGGATGGTTATCCGGGCTGTACTTCGGAGGTGGAACTATTATTTGAAGACTTGTTTAAGACATACCGTGTGAGCAAGGAGTTCTGGCCGGAGCCGTTCTCCGTTATGCAAGCAGAATGGAACTATAAGGGTGTCGATTTTGAATACGAGAAGCCAAAGAATCAGGAAATGACTCTTAGTATTACTTATGCCCCGAGGTGGAAGGCAACAATCGATGGAAAACCTTTTGAAATCGGGCAGAGAGAGAATCTAATCACCATGGACTTGCCGGCGGGAAAGCATAAAGTGAAACTAGTTTACGGCTTAACAAAATATGGAATCGCAGGGTACGCCATTTCCTTGTTGGGTTTAATTGCATTCTTTTTTTTCCTGCGTTTTTATGATATAATATATAGTAATTTTACAAAAAAATATAAGAAACTTCTTGCGAAGTTACAAATAAATACACTGGACCCCGAACGTTAGCAATTAAGAATTACAGGAGGGTATTCAATGCGCCGAAAACGTAAGGCCGATTTTAAAACAGAACTTTTTACAATCGCAACACTGGCCGTTATTTTGGTCTTGCTTTGTGTTGCCTACACTTTGGAGGGCGCCGCAAATTATACAGAAAAAACAATCGAAAACTACAGCGAAAGCCAATATCTGTTAGTAACACAGGTTCAAAAAAGCATGAGCGAAAGTTTGAAAACATACCATGTTAATCATGAAAGTTCCTTGGCAGAAGCGGAGCAAGAAGCGGTTGAAGATGTTATCAAAAACGCAGAGATGTCTGGGAGTAAATATTGGTTTTTTTATTCTTCTAAAGGCGCGATTTTTGAAAAAAGCGTTGAAGAGACCAGAAATGTTAAAGGAAAAAGCACGGCGGAACTCATTAATTATTGGAAGATTAAAGGCGCTGATGAGATAGAACTGTTTGAAGAGATGCTGCTCCAACGTAAAAATGGATCTGTGGTCACTGTGAAAAATATCAGTATAGGGGAAGAAATTATTTCGATAAGGCAATTCAATGTTTCGGGAGAGGAGTATTGCATTGGAATGGCAACGGAGAAATCCTATGTAATGAGTCGCGCTGGGATAAGCGCACATCTTCTTTATTTATATAGTTTTGCTGCGGTTGTTTGCCTGAATCTTGTGATTCTAGTTCTTTTCCTCTGCTTGACGATCTATATGAGGCACACAGAACGAGAGAGGAACAATAAAAGCATTGTCGATAAAACGCTAAAAATTGAAGAACTCACTCATAAATTGAATTCCAAAACTGAGGCCGTTGAAGTTGCAAGTATTTATGATGGTCTCACAAAGCTTTATAACAGAAAATTCTTCGATACTTTTCTTGCAAAGATAAAGAGCAGGCTTTTAATGCCCGTTAGTATTCTTGTGGCGGACATCAATGGTTTTGCAAGGCTTAACAGTATAGAGAGTTATACTTCGGGGGACGATCTGTTGGAAAAAACAGCGGAGATCTTTCGCCGAGTATGCATCGAAACCGATATTGTCGCGAGAACAGACGCGAGCGAGTTTACAATCATTATGACAGGAACGAAGGAAAAAGGTGCGATTGGACTTGCAGAAAACATACGAAGGCAGTTCCTTGAGTTCGACAATACGCATGTGAGCCTGTCTATCGGAGTAGCTGAAATGCAACAAAACGAAATCAGTATTCTGTCTACACTTGCGCATGCGCGCAAAAATCTCATGATTGATAAAATGCTTGATAAAAATAGTAAAAGCAGCAGCATTATTAAGATGCTGATGAAAACCCTCGACGCCTATTCTCCGGAAGCAGTCGCTCATTGTGATCGCATGAGAGACATGGCCGAAAGGTTTGGGAAAGCACTTGCAATGTCAACTTCTGAAATTGCAAAACTTGCACTGGCTTCACAGCTTCATGATGTTGGTAAAATCGGAATACCCGATAGCGTCCTCAATAAAAAGGATGCGCTGTCACAAGATGAAAAAAATCAGATAAGAAACCACTCCGAAATCGGATTTAAAATTGTAAAAATAATACCAACGCTTGATGAAATCGCCATCGACATTCTTCAACATCACGAATTTTATGATGGGACGGGATATCCTTCCGGTTTTAAGGGTGAAGAGATTAGCTTAAATGCAAGAATTATAAAGGTATTAGACAGCTTTGATGCAATGACCAACATCAGTGTTTATTCAACCGTTAAAACGCGAGAACAGGCGCTTCAGGAATTACAGGAAAAAAGCGGGACACAATACGATCCTCATATAGTAAATGAATTTATTAAGGAGGTTGAGGATGAACTTTTTTGGATTGGGGAAATAACAGAATGAACTCGGCAAAAAAACTATCAATCAGAAAGACTGCACTCGAAAAGTACTTCTTTTACTCTGTAATCGTTGCAATCGTTGATACCGGAATTGTATGGGCACTCTTGCGTTTTTCCCTAGCCCACCTAGTTGTTGCAAACACAATCGGCGTTATCACAGGATTTGTTTTGCATTATATGCTTGCCTCCAAATCTGTGTTTAACACAAAATATGGACTTGGCGGATTCGTTGTTTATCTAGGCACTTTTATTGCGGGTCTTGGATTTGCAAATTGGCTGATTTATATTTCCTATCATCATATTTTTATGAATTGGCCTACCGACTTGAGGATATTACTGAGCAAAGGGGTTTCAATAGCTCTTCCGTTTTTTGCGATGTATTTTGCAAGAAAGTATTTGTTTTTGATGATTAATAGAAAGGGATGATAAGCCTTGGCATATGCACAATATAGATTCAAGTTTTATTTTAACGCCACTCACGCCATTTATCTTTCCGGAGAAGTCGGGCAAAGCCACCCGCATACATGGGAAGTCATTTTAAATACCATGAGAATCACAGAAAATTTCGTCCAATTTAATGAGGTCGAAAAGATGAGCGAAGAGTTCCTCTTAGGATTCAAAGATGTTGACATTAACACGGTTCAACCGTTTACAACGATTAATCCAACGCTTGAAAACATTTGCCATTATTTCAAAGAAAAGCTGCAGAAAATGCTTTATGAAAAAGGATGGCTTCTGCTTTCGATTGAGTTAAGTGAAACCCCCTCGCGCTCATATATGATAAGCGTTTCTGATGAAGCGGAAATGCAAAAAGCGTATCGGGGGGAAAAGGAAGATCAAACTCTCCAAGGTGTCATAGAACGCTTGGCAGAGAGAAAAGTCAGTGCATTGTCAGCATATAAGAATATTTCTGTGAAAAAGACCCAAAATGCTAGCGGTGCTAAAAAAACAGAAGAAAAGAATAAAATCAAAACAGAAAAAAAGCATAAAATTAAAGCGGTGAAAGAGGATGGAAAAAAAGGAGTGAAGCATTGAACATTTTAGTTGCCGGAGGAGCCGGCTTTATCGGTTCACATACTTGTGTTGCGCTTATAGAGGCAGGACACTCCGTCGTTGTCGCAGACAATCTCTGCAACAGCAGTGTCAAAGCACTCGAAGGGGTAGAACAAATCACAGGAATGAAGCCAACATTTTATCAAATTGACGTTACAGACGAAAGCGCGGTCGAGGCCATGTTTTCGGACAATAGATTTGATGGAGTGATTCATTTTGCAGGGCATAAGGCGGTTGGAGAATCCGTTTTTGAGCCGCTGAAATACTATCAGAACAATGTTTTGAGCACGGTTGTTCTTGCAAAAGCCTGTCTTTCTCACGGAGTCAATCGCTTTGTCTTCAGCTCGTCTGCCACCGTATATGGTGCGAACCGTTCGCCGCTCACAGAGGACATGCCGCTTTTGCCGACAGAGAATCCTTATGGGGAGACAAAAGTCATGAGTGAACGGATTTTGATTGATACCGCGAAGGCGGCTCCGACGCTTTCTGTTGCCTTGCTTCGCTACTTTAACCCCGTCGGGGCACATGAAAGCGGTTTGATTGGCGAATCATCGAGGATTGAGCCGACAAATCTCATGCCGCGGGTTATTCTTGCCGCGCTTGGAAAGATTCAAAAGCTGATGATCTTTGGAGAGGATTATCCGACATCCGACGGTACGGCGATACGCGACTATATTCACGTCATGGATCTTGCCGAAGGTCACGTTGCTGCGATTAATCACCCGACACCCGGTGTCAGCATTACAAATCTTGGAACGGGAAAAGGAACTAGCGTTCTTGAGTTGATTCACGCCTTTGAAAAAGCAAACGGAGTCGCCGTTCCTTATGAACTTACAGAGCGTCGTCCCGGAGATCTGGCAGAATGTTATGCTGATACACAAAAGGCGAAAAAGGAGTTTGGTTTTTCTGCGAAAAGAAGTATTATGGAAATGTGCAAAGATGCTTGGAATTTTGAACAAAAAAGCAAATAGCTTTTCTTTTGGAAAGAAGGGAAAACAATGAAAAAGTATCTAAAACTAATGCGTATCAGGCATTGGATAAAGAACATGTTGATTTTTTTGCCGATTGTTTTCTCTGGAAAGGCTTTTGATTTTAATCTCTTGTTCAAGAGTATAACTGGGTTTTTCGCTTTTTCCTTGGTCGCGTCGATAGTTTATATAGTAAATGATATAAACGACCTTGAAAATGATCGAAGTCATCCGCGGAAAAAGAGTAGACCGCTGGCCACAGGACTCGTTAGTAAGAAACAAGCGTTTACTATAGTAGGCATCTTAGCTTTTAGCAGCATTGCACTTATGGCATTGTTCCTTAATTCGCCGTTGTCCGTCGCCCTCCTAACCTTATATCTCATTATCAACATCGCATATAGTTTTGGACTGAAAAATATACCGCTCGTAGATGTTTCGATTATTGTTGCGGGCTTTATTCTGAGAGTTGAATTTGGTGGAGCGATTATAGCTGTGCCTATTACAAGTTGGATGTTTCTTACGGTAATGGCGATGTCGTTTTATCTTGCTCTAGGAAAAAGGAGAAATGAGATCCAAAAAAATGGGCACTCGTCCAGAGAAGTGTTGAAACGTTATACCGAGCAGTTTTTAGATAAAATGATGTATGTTTCTTTGGGTTTGACTATCGTTTTCTATTCTCTATGGTGTATGGCTCCGAATGAAGTTATAAATAACAGTGAACGTTTGATCTGGACCGTGCCACTTTTTTTGTTGATTTGCATGAAATACAGTATGGACGTAGAATGCGACAGCCATGGCGATCCCGCGGAAATCCTTTATAGCGATAAAGCACTTATTGGGTTAGTGTTGTTTTACGGAATGCTTTTAGCAGCACTTGTCTACGCCCCGGAGCTGCTAAAATTAATGGGGGTATAGTCTGATGGAACATAATGTATATGATTTTGACAAAACAATTTACAAAGGGGATTCTACCGCTGATTTTTATTTTTTTTGTTTTAAAAAACATCCTGCAATTATAAGGGAACTCCCGATCCTTATCATGTACGCCACAGTTTATTTGTTTGGAAGATGTTCAAAAACAAGGTTTAAGGAAAAATTCTTTCGCTTTTTAAGGCATGTAGAATGTGTTGATGATTTGTTGTTGCTCTTCTGGAAATTAAATCGTGCAAAAATTGCCGGATATTATTATGAAGTACACAGGGAAGGCGATATCGTAATCAGTGCCTCTCCAGAGTTTTTACTTGCCCCGATTTGCAAATCTCTTGGAATCGAAAACTTGATTGCTTCAAAAGTAGACAAACGGACAGGTTTGTATGATGGAGAAAACTGTCGGGCAGAAGAGAAAGCAAGAAGGTTAAAAGAAGAACTGCCGGAGGCAACAATTCATGAGTTCTATTCCGATTCTTTGTCGGATGCACCCCTGGCAAGAATGGCTGAAAAAGCATATCTTGTCCGAAAAGAGGAGCGGGTAGATTGGCCGGATCAGAAGAAATCTTATCTTGAAAAAACCAGGAATACGTATTTATCAAAAGAGTTTTTCCTCTTTGTTTTTTGTGGGGGGATGGGAACGTTAACTAATTTTGTTTTTTCTTTGATTATTTCAAATAAAGTTGACGCGACGTTATCGTATGTCTTTGGCTATGCAATCAGTTTGTTTGTTGCGTATGCATTGAATGCAAAGTTATTATATAAAGAAAAACTAAGGAGCAAAGTCTTTGTCAAATTTGTGGTATCATATATTCCTAATTTTATGATTTTATTTAGTTTTGTTGTTGTATTCTTGAATTTATTGCATTGGGAAAAGATCATTGTATATGCTCTCGCAGGTCTACTTGGTTTGCCTATTACTTATATAACAGTAAAAATATTCGCATTTGGAAAGAGGGAGGATTGAAATCATGTCAAAATATTTCATTACAGGTGGGGCGGGTTTCCTTGGGATTAATCTGACAAGATATCTCTTAGGGAAAGGGCACTCTGTTGTTTCTTATGATTTTTCGGAGGAATATGAGTACCCTGAGTTTTATTTTGACACAGTCAAAGTGATAAAAGAAGACATCAGACATACAAAGCCATTAAATGAGGCAATGGCAGGAAGTGATATTGTTGTTCACACTGCCGCGGCGCTTCCTTTATATTCGAAGGAGGATATCCGTACAACTGATATTGACGGAACGCGAAATGTACTTGAGGCAGCTAAGAATAATGGGATAAATCGTGTCGTCATGATTTCATCAACTGCAGTTTATGGGATTCCGGATCATCACCCGTTGTATGAAGAGGATAGGTTGGTCGGGGTAGGCCCTTATGGAGAGGCAAAAATTGCAGCGGAAGAAGTTTGCTTTCAATATAGAGAGCAAGGGATGTGTGTGCCGGTTATTCGCCCTAAATCTTTTATTGGGCCGGAGCGCTTAGGCGTATTTGCACTTTTTTATGATTGGGCAAAGGATGCAAAGGGATTTCCAATGATTGGGAGCGGGAATAACAGATATCAGTTACTCGATGTTTTTGATTTGTGTGAAGCGATTTATTTGTGTGCCACATTAGATGATGAAACGGTAAATGATACGTTTAACATAGGTGCAGAAGTATTTACGACAATGAAAGAAGATTATCAGGCGGTATTGGACTTGGCTGGTTTTGGAAAAAAAATCAAAGGATTTCCTGCCGCTCCGATGATTTGGGCATTGAGATTACTTGAATTACTGCATTTATCTCCGCTATATAAGTGGGTTTATGAAACCGCATCAAAAGATTCTTTCGTTTCGATTGACAAAGCAAAGAAGATCCTTGGATACCGTCCCATCTATTCAAACAAAGACGCTTTATGCAGAAATTATAAGTGGTATCTTGAAAACATGAATCAATTTAGTAATGCGTCAGGAGTATCGCATCGAGTTCCCTGGAAGCAGGGAATCTTAAAGCTCGTTAAGATTTTTTTCTAAAAGGGTGTTTCTTTAATTTTTGTCTTTTTCGTTACCTGAGTGTAACCATTAAGTATCATAAAAACGCTAAAGCTTTTGTTCTTGAAAATCGGGATTTTTTGAAATAGTAGAGAATCAAATCTTTTGTATAATCCAAGGAGGCCAATTGTTTAAGATTAAA
>JAQUUY010000139.1 GCA_028693645.1 Eubacteriales bacterium
GGAAAATGGACTCGATTCTTGCCTTTTCGGAATAGCGATTTCGGTATTTGCTTGTCCCTGAATAGAAGATAAGCCCCATTGACATCCAGACCATAAAGATCTTGACGCCGAGGATGCCCATGAAGCCGGGAGCGGATGGAATAAACGTGCTCACCGCTATCAACGCGGAAATAATGGATGCTAAAAACACTAATGGAAGGCCGCCCGGCACCTTGAATGGACGAGGCATATTTGGACGGGTGAATCGAAGCATAATGGTCGAGATTGCTGTGATGAACCAACCAATGACAAATGCCGTTGAGCCTACAACCGTCAAGGGGTCGATAACGCCACTGCCTGCAAAAGGACCAATCAGACATGCTGCGGCAATAAAAATATTTGCGCCTTTTGGCGTTCCATATTTAGGATGTGTCGTGGCGAAGAAGGAAGGGAGTAATCTTGCGCGTCCCATACCCATTAGTAAACGAGTGGATGCGATATAAAAACCGTTCCATGTCGTTACAAGGCCTGCAAGCGCACCGATTAAAACAATCCAATAGAGAAAAGGTCCGATTCCGCTGCTATAAAGTGCTTTGATTAATAGTGAAACAGAAGGGGCGTCAAAAGCAAAAAACTCTTTCCAAGGCACCGCCATTCCGGTCGAAACAATCATAAGGCAGTAAAAAAGTCCGGCACAAAGAATAGCCAACACCAAGACTTTTCCTAAGTTTCCGTAATTTAAAGACCCTTCGCCTTCTTCAGCGGCTTGTGGGATTGTGTCGAAGCCGGCCAGGAAAAAAGGCGCGATTGCCATGATGGCAATGATGCCGGTGAACAGTGAAGTATGAGTTGCATTTCCGACATTTTCGTAAACCGGCAGCAAGTTTGATGGATCGGCTTTGAGCAAAGCACAAATAATAACAAGGATGCCTGTACCAATCAGCGTGAAGCCCAAAATCGTTTGCACTTTTCCGGCGACTCTCGTTCCAATCCAGTTAAGTGAGATGATGGCAAGCGATAAAACAACCCCAACGATGAGTCCTTTGAGGTAGATCGGTGTTCCTGCCACCGTATAGAGAGGATCTCCGCTTTTCAGTACGGGGAAAATCAGGGAGATTACATCGTTGATGTAAATCGCTTCCCACGGGATGATTGTAATATAAGCTAAAGCAACGAACCAACCGGATAAAAAGGAAGGGAACGTTCCAAAGGCACGATAGGCGAAAGCGACGACACCGCCGGCGACCGGCATTGCGCTTGTCAATTCTGCATAACAGAAAGCGATTGGAATAATCATAATGGTGGCAAAAGCATATGCAATCAAACTGGGAACCGGACCCCCTGCAACACCAAACCATCCATTGATGGCAACGGCCCAACCAACTCCGACAATCGAGCCAAAGCCCAACATAAAAAAGTCAATCAGACTCAAGCCTTTTTTCTTTTGCATCAACGAATCTCCTTAAATAATCACATTTAAATTTTGGAATATTATAGCACAATTTGAAACGAACATACAGAGCAAACGCACTTTATTATTTGTGTGAATCAAGGCGAGCTGTTTCTGCCGAGATGCTTGCAGAGATTGCGCCGAATTGCTATAGTAATATTACGAAGAAACAGAAAAAGAAAAAAAGCAATCTCAGACAATAGAAAGAAACAAAGTAAGCGCACACAACAGAAAGAAAAAAAGCAAAATGACCTCGGACAAGGAAAAACAACCTGAGAGAATAAAAAAATTAGTATGCAAATATAACAGTTACAGAAAAAAATAAAGGAAAAAGCCATGAAAATTATTTTTACGGATTATAAGACACTCGGATTCCCTTTTAAGATAGAAAAATTATCAAAGCTCGGTGAGCTTGATATTCAGGACAATCTCTCCGGACAAGCCCTTTCAGAGGCACTTTCCGATGCGCACGTCGTGATTACCAATCAAAATTTGCTTGATGAAAACAGTCTTTATAAAGCCAAAAAACTAAAGCTAATCTGCGCGGCGGCGACAGGTTACAACAATATCGACATAGACTATTGCAGGCAAAAAAAGATTGCGGTCACAAATGTCCCGGCATATTCCGGCAAGAGTGTTGCCCAACATACCTTTGCGATGCTTTTTTATCTGTTATCGCATTCGCGCTATTATGATGACTACGCAAAGAGCGGACAATATTCGAGAGAGGCTTACGCGGATCATAGCGGCAGGGAATTCTTTGAGTTGGACGGAAAGACTTGGGGAATTATAGGCCGTGGCAATATAGGAAGCATCGTGGCAAAATACGCAGAAGGCTTCGGCTGCCGTGTCATTTCCGCTCCCTTGACTACTGAAAAGGAAAAGGCAGAAGGGGAAACAGTCTCTTTGGATGAGTTGCTGAGGAATTCGGATATCGTCTCCATTCATGCCCCTCTGACAGCAGTTACAAAGGACTTGATTGGGGAAAAAGAACTGCGGACAATGAAAAAGAACGCAATCCTTTTGAACTTGGGTAGAGGCGGAATCGTTAATGAAACCGCGATTGCTTTCGCACTCGACCAAGAAATAATCTCAGCCGCCGGTTTGGATGTGCTTTCCGAGGAACCCATTTCAAAAGAGAATCCCTTGTTGCAAATCAAAAATAAAGACCGAATCTATATCACGCCACACATCGCTTATGCGAGTACGGAAGCGAGAGAACGTCTTATCGATATTGTCTTAGAAAACATAGAGTCGTTTTTTAGCGGGGGAAAGTTGAATCGCGTTGATTGATTAACAATAGTAGGAAAGATGAAACACATGATATATGATTTAATCATAATTGGTGCAGGCGCCGCCGGACTCTTTGCAGGAGCTTCCGTGCCTTCTGCTGTCAACGGGCTGATTCTTGAAAAGAAAGCTGCGCCGGGCAGAAAACTTTTGATGAGCGGCGGGGGACAGTGTAATCTCACGCACGGCGGAAGCATCAAAGACTTCATTTCACATTACGGCCAGAAGGGAAACAAAATTCGTTCCGTGCTTTATCAGTTTAATAACGACGCCGTGAAAGCTTTCTTTGAAAGAGAGGGAGTTCCGCTGTTTGAACGCGAAGATGGTAAAGTGTTCCCCAAATCGCTGGAGGCAAAAACAGTGGTAGACACTCTCGTGAAGTCTTGTAAAGACAAGGGCATCAACATAATCTATAATTCTGAAGCAGTTGAAATTTCAATCAAATCGTCAATTTACACTGTACGTTGTGAGGCTGCGACCTATCAGGCGAAAAAGCTTGTTATAGCAACGGGAGGGTCTTCTTATCCCACAACAGGCTCCGACGGCAGTTTTTTCTCGATCCTTGCTAATCTTGGAATTGAAATTGAAGAGCTGAAGCCGGCGCTTGTGCCAATTTATGTGAGAGACTATCCTTATAGAGACTTGGCGGGAATTGCGTTTCCGCACGCAAAAATCTCTGTTCATGATAAAAAAGTAATTGCCGAAAACACAGATGCACTGCTGTTGACCCATGACTGCTTTTCGGGTCCTGCGGTATTGAATCTTTCGAGGTATGCAGTGGCAGGAAATGACCTTTGTATCAATTGTTTTCCCTCAAAATCGGCAGACCTTATGGTCAAGGAATTGACCAAGCTGTTACAAGGGAACCAAAAGCAACTATTGACCTTGCTATATGAATATTTTAATGAAGACAGCACAAAATCTCCGGCAGAGATGCCAAAACGTTTTTTGGAAGCCATCTGCCTGCGTGCCGGAGCAAACCCCGCACAAAAGTCATCGCAGACTAGCGGAACGGTTCTGAAAAAAATCGCCGAATTGCTTACTTGTGATAGGCATTCCATTAGTCGTCTGGGGGGCTATGAGACCGCTATGGTTACCTGCGGCGGGGTTGCCTTGGACGAAGTGAATATAAAGACATTAGAGTCAAAGAAGTATCCAAACTTATACTTCGCAGGGGAATCACTCGATGTTGACGGTGACACCG
>JAQUUY010000140.1 GCA_028693645.1 Eubacteriales bacterium
CAGGCTTTTTGACATATGGAAATCATATTTATTTGTGACAGTTTTAATCGTTGTCGGCGAATAGAGCTTTTCCATGCTCGTAATATTCCTCTTTCGTTATGCCATAATGATTGAGCCTGCCAAGAAAAGTCTTTGCATTGCCGTAGCCGATGCCCAAGCTTTTTCCCAGCTGATCTCTCCGTTTGCTCGCGGTGCTTTCTCCAATCAAGCCAAAATACAGTAAGTCTTCCGTCGTGAAAAGGTCGGCCGCGAGGTTATTTTCGTCGTCGGTACGAGTGCAGCGCGCCTTTTCCAAAGCTGCCAAGATATTCTCCGGGCTTGCATTTTCAATGCCGATATCACCTTTTCGTAAGGCTTCTGCTTTTGGCAGATAGGCATGTTTTGCCTTTGGAAATCGCTCGGCGAGCCTTTTGCGAATCTGTTCGCCGGCATGGTCGGGGTCAGTGAAAATCAGCAAGCCGGGTCCTTCTTCTGCTTTTCTTAAAAGCTCCCATGTCGCCGGGCTGATTTTGAATCCATGCGTTATGATGATTTCTGCATCGATAGCGGCTTTTACAGCACTTTCATCATCTCGCCCCTCGACAACAATGACTTCTTTAATCTTCTTCATCTGTTGGTTCTCCGTCCGATATGATATATAAGGTCTCCCCCGGAAGGATCATTTTTAATTCTTCTCTTGCCTTTTGCTCGATATATTCATCGCGGTCGACAATCTTCAATTCTTCAGCCAGCGCCGTTTTTTCCCTCAAAAGTGCTTCATATTCGGCTTTTGCATTTGCCTCTTCCATTTTGAGAGAGACCAAGCGGAAGACGGAATAGCCGATAATGGCAAAAAGGATGAGAAACACAGCAAAATAAACAGCTCTTCTGCGAACAAGTTTGTTCGACTTGCGCTGTGAGATTTCTTCTTTTGCCGGCCGCCCTCTTCTTTTTCGTTTGCTTTCGATGAGAGCGCGTTTTTCGCGACGTTCTTCTCGGGCTTTATCGATATCAATGACCCGAGAGGATTTTGTCTCTCTTTTTGTATTTTTGCGTTTTGTCGCCATGTTCTCCGCCCTGTTTCCTAAAAAACAAATGTGCCGTATATTATACCATGTTTTCGCTGCTTTCACAAAAGCCCGAAACTCGCTTTTTTCATCCTTGCTTATTCAATGTTTTTTTGTCCCCGCATCGGCGCAAGGGGCAGCGCAATCGTGACCGTGGTCCCCTCATTTAAGGAGCTGCTGAGCAGAATCGTTCCTCCGTGTTCTTCGACGATTTGCTTTGCAATCGCGAGTCCAAGGCCGGTCCCCCCCATTTCGCGGGAACGTGCTTTATCGACTCGGTAGAATCGTTCAAAGACGCGGGTCTGTTCTTTTTCAGAGATACCTATGCCATTGTCTTTGACGAAAATCATTGCTAAATTTTCTTCTTTGTAGGCATCCACTTCTATCAGGCTGTTTTCCGGAGAATACTTGATTGCATTCGAAAGGATATTCAGCAAAACCTGCTCGATCCGATCTCTGTCAATGACCGCAGGAAGCTTTTCTTTCGGATCAAAGAGGCATTTGATTTCCTGTTTTTTTGTGGCGGCTGTCATTTCGACCTTTGTGACCGCCGTTTTTAAAACACTGATGACGTTTGCTTCTTTCTTCAGCCAATTCTCCTGTTTATAATCAAGTCGGGAAAGCTGGAGAAGTTCTCGAACCAATCGACTCATTCGATCCGCCTCCGCATCAACGACAGTTAAGAAGCTTCTTGTGGTTTCGGGATCCGCACTGGCTCCGTCGAGCAGAGTCTCCGTATAGCTCTTGATTGTCGTCAGCGGTGTTTTCAGTTCGTGTGAAACATTTGCAACAAAGTCTCTTTGCATATGATCCAATTTTTGTTGCTCGGTAATGTCTTGCAATAGGATGATAATCCCGACGTCCGCATCATTTTCGTCTCGGAAGCGGTCATAACGAACGGCAAATGCCAACCCGGAATAGTCAAACGTCGTATGGGCTCCGCCATTTTTGCAGTTCTCGCGAATCGAGTCAAATAAAAGCGCTTTGCTTCTTTTCCCGATGATCTCATCATAGCTTTTTTCTCTGAGCTCTTTTTCCGTAATCGAAAGCATATGAACCGCAGCAGGATTGGCAAGAATGATATGTCGGTTCATGTCGACGGCAAGAAGGCCATCTGCCATATATTTTACAATAATCTCAAGCTTACTTTTTTCATTTGAAATCTCGGACAGGGTGTAGTCGAGTTTTTGACGTAAAAGGTTGAACATTTCGGCAAGCCGGCCAATTTCATCATCGGACTTCACACTCACGACCTGAGAGAAATCTCCCTCTGACATCTTTTCTGCCTTTTCGCGAAGTTCGTTGATAGGTACCGTAATGCTTCGTGAAATAAAAAAGCCAAGCACGACTGTCACTGCAAGGGCAACACACATCGCCTGCAAGAAAATCAGCTTTGACTGGCTTTGAGTCTCATAAACACTCGAAATATCGGCGCGCAAACAAACCACGCCGGTGATTTTCCCTTGATACTCGATGGGGAAAACCATGTTTTTGACAGGGATTCCTGTTGGTAGAATAACGTCGGCCTCGGCTTTTTCGCCCGAAAGCCCCTGTACCAATATATTTTGTTCTAAAAGATCGAGTCCGCTTTTTCCGATGTAATTCAGATTGCTCGATGCGATAATGATAAAGTCGCTGTTAACAACAAACATTTCTTCCCGAAGACTTTCAGACCAAGCCACGATGTCGATCTGCAATTCGTCTTGGTAGTCGAGCAAGTTTTCGTATTCCTGTAAAGAGAGGATGTTTTCCTGCACAATTTTAGAAAAATTACTGCGAATTGATTCCATTTGGTAGGCTTCAAGTTCGCTCATGATAAATACACCGGTGATGGTCATGGCAATGAACACCAGCAGGAAATAGATCAGCACGATTCTCCATCGTATGCTGTTCCAACTCTTTTTGAATTTCATACGTCAGGGCCTCCTGAAATAGTAGCCGATCCCTCTTTTGGTCATGATGTACTTTGGATCACTTGAATCATCTTCCAGCTTTTCGCGAAGCCTTCTCACGGTAACATCGACGGTTCTGATATCTCCGTAATACTCGTATCCCCAGACTTCTTCGAGCAGTTGTTCTCTGGAAAACACCTTGTTTTCGCGTTCGGCGAGATATTTGAGCAGCTCAAACTCACGTAAGGTAAGCTCCAATGCGGTGCCGTCCTTGCGTACTTCATAACGATTCATGTCGATGGAAAGATTCCCGAAATCGGTAATGTTTGATGGTTCATCTTGCATGCTGACCATTACTTCGGTTCTTCTGATATTTGCCTTAATTCTTGCAATTAATTCGCGCATACTGAAGGGTTTTGTAATGTAATCGTCCGCACCAAGTTCGAGCCCGAGGACTTTATCGACTTCTTCTTCCTTTGCCGTGAGCATCAGAATCGGAACCGTACTGGTCTCTCTGACTTTTTTGCATACCTGAAATCCGTCAAGCTCAGGAAGCATAACATCAAGCAACACGAGATCCGGCGCTCCGTGAAGTGCTCTATCCAAGCCGTCAAGCCCATTGTGAGCAAGCTCGGTATCAAAGCCTTCCTTTACCAAATTGAATTTTATAATGTCAGCGATGGATTTTTCGTCTTCAACAATAAGAATTTTTTTCCTGGACTCCATAAGAACCTCCTTAGAATGTCTTAATGCCCAACAAACTGTGCCTCATTATATCAAAAAAAAACTGTTACGTCAAAAAACAGCGTTTCCTTTGTCAAGAAAGAGAAAACAGCTTGCTCGATGAAATCAGCAAGGAGGCCTGATCTAAAAACAGATCAGGCCTTTCTAATTTTTTGACTTATAAAAGCTTAGGTACTTGTAACTCTTAAATATATGATAGGGGATTTTTTGCGACCCCGTTGATTCGAACTTCAAAAT
>JAQUUY010000141.1 GCA_028693645.1 Eubacteriales bacterium
TGGGCGCTGCCTTATGTGGCGTGGGCTGAATCCTTAGGGCTCATCGAACATGGCCATATGGCAATGGAAACGGCAGAAGGCCTTTCGTATAATTCTCAACAAAAAGCGTTGCGAGCAGAGGCCGCTGTATCTATTTACCGAATGCTTTCCGCACAGGAAAACGAATAAAAGGAGATAAAAAATGCAACACAGTGAAAGAGAAACGGGATACGAAGTAAATGTAACCTTCGACGGAAAAGAAATCCCCATGGTTCCTTTTGTGAAAGAAGTTTTTTGCAATGTTATTTTGGGAATTGCAAAGACCATGCGGGGCTATACTGAGGACACAGAAATCCGTATTGTTGTAAAGAAAGAGAAATAGAGGCCGAATGAAAAGCTTTTTAAAAAGATTTTCCGCTTTTGATTTGGTGGTTTTGGCGATGATGGCGGCGCTTGGCGTTGCAGTGAAACCACTCGTGGTTTCGCTTGCCCATATGATAACAGGCCCGTTGCTGATTCCCGGAGGATCCCTTGCGGGAGGCTTTTACATGATGTGGCTGATTCTTGGGGCGGCTATCGTAAACAAGAGAGGTGCCGCGACTCTCATCGGGCTGGTTCAGGCAATCCTCGTTCTTGTGGCCGGAGTATACGGAACGCATGGAATCGTGAGCGTTTTGACCTACACTCTTCCGGGCGTAGCGGTAGATTTGTTTTATTTTCTCGCTCGCCAAAAGGCAGGGAACAAAACCGCCATGTTCGCAGGGGGGATTATTGCCAATGTAATTGGCGTGTTGTTGACAAATTTGGTCTTTTTTCGACTTCCCTTGCTTCCCTTTTTGCTGTCCCTCAGTGCAGGAGCCCTTTCGGGAGCATTGGGAGGCTTACTCGCTTTTTTGCTGTTTACAAGATTACAACGGCTTAAGGTATAGGTGAAGGATATGAAAAAAAGCACAAAAGGGATTCTTCTTGTTTTGGTTCTTTTGACAGCCCTGACCAGCATCGCTGTGATTTTAAATTACCGAGAAGCAAAAGAGAAACTTCAGTATCTTGAAGCTGCGGAAATCCAAATCATCAACAAGGGCACAGAAGAAAAAGCGCTGACAATGCAGGAATTGGAAGGCCTTGAACCTACAGAGTTCAAAGCAAAAATGAAGAGCAGCCTGATGCAGTCGGCCGAAGAGCATGTTTATCTTGGCTTTCCTTTGGCGGAAGTTTTGTCTCTTGTCGAACTTGCTCCGGGGGAGGAAGAAATCCTTTCCGTTGGATCTGTAGATGGTTACGAAGTCCCGTTTTCAAAGGAAGAGTTGGAGAACATCGAAAACATTTTTCTTGTTTATAAAGCGGATGGGAATTACTTGGGAACATATGGAGAAAAAAATGCCCAAGGGCCGTACATGATTGTGATTCGCGAAGACCGTTTCAGTCAACGTTGGGCAAAATATGTCTGTCGTTTGGAACTAATCGAAAAATAGAGAGATAAAGTGAGGACGCTCGATGTTTGCTATTTCCGCAAGTGATCTTTCTTTTCAATATGGGGAACAGATGACGACGCCACTTTTTAAGAGCGTCTCTTTTCAATTGGAGCCGGGAAAAATCGCGGTGATTACAGGAGCCTCCGGTTGCGGAAAGACCACGTTTGCCTATTGTTTAGCGGGCTTAATACCGGAACATATTGCGGGCATTTTTCAAGGGGAAGTAAAGTGTAGTGGGCGTTGTGGCATGGTTTTTCAAGATCCGGACACTCAGATTTTTATGCCTCGGGTGCAAGATGAACTTGCCTTTGCTCCGGAAAATCTCGGATTGGCGAGAGAAGAAATCGAAGAGCGAATTACGGAAGTGCTTGCGGAAACGGGCTTAAAGGACTGGCGAAATGCTAATCCCGCAAAGCTTTCCGGCGGTCAAAAACAACTGGTAGCCTTGGGCGGCGTGTTGACTCTTTGTCCTGCCATTTTGATTTTGGATGAGGCGCTTTCGCAGGTCGATCGGGTATACCGAAAGACACTGAAGGAACTTCTTTGCCGGTTAAGGGATCAAGGCATGGCAATCGTTATGATTGAGCATGAAGCAGAAAATATGGATATTGCCGATGAACTTTTTCTTATGGAAGAAGGAACGTTGAGGCCTTTGGAAATCGCGAAAAGCTTACCCGTGCAAGAACAAACGCCACAGGAAAAGGCAAGAAGAAGCTCTCTTTCCTCCGCTAAAAGGGAAGTCCTTCGGGTGGAAGAGCTGCGATTTTTCTATGAAAACAAGAAGCTACGAAAACAGGGGGCGGAGCTCCCTTTAAACGAATCGTTATTTGACGATTTGTTTTTTTCGTTGAATTCCGGAGAAATTACCGCACTGACAGGAGCAAATGGCGCGGGGAAAAGCACGCTGGGAAAGCTTTTGGCGGGAATTCTTGCGCCAAAAAAAGGAAGAGTTCTCTTGGAAGGAAACGATGCGGCAGGACTTTCTCTGGCACAGAGGGGAAGACAGGTGGGATATTGTTTTCAAAATCCGGCGACGCAACTTTTTACCCAAAGCGTAGAAGAGGAGATTGCCTTTGGTCTGAAATATTCAAAAACTGAAAAAGAGAGCCAGGCGGCAATCACGGGAAAAATGCTTTCCTTGTTTGAACTGCAAGAAATTCGAGGCTCCTTTCCTTTAAATATCAGTTGGGGAGAAAAGCGTCGCCTTGTCATTGCTGCCGCGTTGGCGCTTGACCCGGCCTATCTTATTTTAGATGAGCCAACGACAGGATTGGATCCCAAGAGAATCGAAACGCTTGGAACTTTGTTGGAAGAGCTTCGGGAACAAGGAACGGGGATCCTTCTTATCAGTCACAATCGGGAATTTGTGAACGGAATTGCCGATCGGATTCTTGTTCTTGAAGGAGGGAGGATTAGGGATGAAGGCCTTTCTATCGCTTGACCCTCGGACAAAATTCTTTCTCGTTGCCTGTCTGTCCTCTTTGGCGGTTATCTTTAGGGAGATTTATCTGTTGAGCGGACTTTTCGCGTTCTCGCTCTTGCTTCTTCTTTTGTTTCGCATCAGTCCGGCGCAGCTTTTGCACCGAACAAAAGTATTGCTGGGTGTCGTGATTGCCCTTGCATTTTTGCAAAGTGTGTTTACATCCGGAGAGCAAGCGCTCGTTTCGTTGGGAGGGATTTCTTTGTTGTCCGTCACGGGAATCCTTCTTGCCGGAGAGTTTGTGCTTCGCATTTTGATTATCGTGGCTTCCGCAGCGCTCCTCGGAACCTCTGACAGCAGGGAATTAATCCAAGGACTGATTCAATGGAAGCTTCCTTATGAACTTGCCTTTATGGCAGCGATGGGTGTTCGTTTTTTGCCGGTGTTTGCCCAAGAGTTTCGGGATGCTTTCTCCGCCATACAATTAAGGGGCATTGACTTGCATCATCTTCCGTTTCGCCAAAAGCTTGAGGTGTATGCGGGACTGTTTCAGCCCGTAGCAGGAGGAGCCCTGCTTAAGGCGAAGGCCTTGGCCTTGTCTATCGAGATGAGGGGGTTTAGAGCCTGTGAAAAGAGGAGCAGCCTTTTGCTGTTACAGCTTCGCGGCCGAGATTACTTGGTGATGGCTGTCAGCCTGCTGCTTACTGCGGGGGCCTTGGCCTGCTATCTGCTATCTGTTATATAAAAGGTCGTTTGAGAAAGGAGCAAAAGATGAAGGTTTTTTCGATTTTCGGAATCTCAAAAACAGGAAAAACCGCTTCCGTTGAAGCGGTAATCTCGGAGCTTTGTAAAAGAGGCTACTCCGTCGGCTCAGTCAAGGACATTCATTTTGAAGAGTTTTCCGCGGATCATCCGGGAACCGACACCTTTCGGCATAAATCCGCCGGGGCACAAATGGTTACAGCCCGGGGGCTCCATGAGACGGATGTTTTTTATCCGCAGCG
>JAQUUY010000142.1 GCA_028693645.1 Eubacteriales bacterium
AGGGTGGTTTTTCCGATTCCGTTTGGGCCTACAAGACAGATTCGTTCACCGCGCTTAATGTCAAAATCAACATTCTGAAAAAGAAGTCGCCGGTCTTTGCCGTTTGGATTCATAAAGCCCTTTGACAAATGCTCTGCGTAGAGGACATCCGTACCACTTTGGAATTTTTCCTTAAAATGCAAGCGCATCCGATTGGTTGTTAGGTGCGGGCGTTCGGAGAGCTCGACATGCTCCAAACGATGTTCTCTTGATTTCGCTCGCTTTGCAAGTTTTTCGGTTCCGTGCTGCTTGAAACGGCGGATGATTTCCTCCTGCCGTTCAATCTCCTTTTTTTGCTGTTCATATTGTTTCATCGCGTCTTCATCACGCTGTCTTTTTTTCGTCAGATAGGTGCTGTAGTTTCCTTCGAACGTTGTGAGTCGATGATCTCTTACTTCAAAGATTCTGTTCGTGGCTTGATCGAGGAAGTAACGGTCATGCGAAATCAGAATGACGGTGCCATTGTAAGCTTTTAAAAACTGTTCCAACCATTTCAATGTTCCGATATCAAGATGATTCGTCGGCTCGTCTAACAGCAAAAGATCCGGTTTCTTGAGAAGCAAAGAAGCGAGTGCAAGACGAGTACGTTCTCCTCCAGAGAGGGTAGAAATTTGTTTCTCAAAATACTCCTCGGGGAATGCCATGACCGACAAGATCCCTTTGATTTCGCTCTGATAGGTATAACCATTCTTTCGTTCAAAATCGTGAGTTAAATTATCAAGGCGATGCAGCAACGCATGAACGTCTTCTCCGTCGGCAGAACGTTTGGCAATTTCGTGTGAAAGGTCAGAAAGCGTTTGCTCTAATGCAATCGTTTCCGAAAAGATTCCCAGCATTTCTTCGCGAACCGTCTTATCGGAACTGAAATTATCGCGTTGCTTTAGGACCCCCATGCTGGTATCTTGGGAAATAAAAAAGTCGCCTCCGTCAAACGGGAGTTCCCCTGACAATATCGAAAGGAGCGTAGTTTTGCCGGCACCGTTGTCACCGACGATGCCGATTTTATCTCCTTGATTTACATGGAAGGATATATCTGTTAAAATGGGATTTATTCCATAAGCTTTTGTGATTCCGGTGGCAGATAAGATAATCATGAGTGTCCTTTCTGATTAAAAAAAGTCTCGATCCGTCTTATGATACCATTTTTTTTATTGTATATCCAGAATTACAATGATATAATGGAAACATAATTAAAATTTTAACAATAGCTACGGGCAAACAATAGATGTTTTGGAGTGTGAGCAATGAAAGAAAACGGAAAAATTTCCAATGCGGTAATCCGGAGACTTCCCCGTTATCGCAGAGTTCTAAAAGAACTGATGAAAAGAGGAATCGAACGGATCTCGTCGAATGACCTCAGTCTTCTGATTGGGTACACGGCTTCACAGATCCGACAAGATCTCAATAATTTCGGCGGTTTTGGGCAACAGGGTTATGGCTATAATGTCGAAGGATTGTATGCACAGATTGGATCGATTCTTGGACTCGACAGAGAGTACAAGATGGCAATCATCGGTTCGGGAAACTTGGGACAGGCTATTGCAAACTATACAACATATTATCGTGCAGGCTTTGTGGTTTCCGCCATATTCGACGTGAATCCGAAACTGATTGGTATCAGCATCAACGGGATAGAGGTTTTGGACTATGAGAACCTCGACACCTTCCTCGAAGAAAATCCGATCGATATCGGTATCATCTGTACAACCAAGAGCAGCGCACAGGATGTTGCCAATAGGCTTATTAAGGGTGGAGTAAAAGGAATCTGGAACTTTGCGCCGGTCGATATTGAAGTCAATGATGATATTTCAGTTGAAAATGTTCATCTTTCAGACAGCTTAAATACTCTTGCTTACTATATCAGTCATAATCAGAAATAATCAGCGGTAAAATCAGCACGAACAAAAGAATAGAACAATAAAAATAACCGTTTCTCGCGAAACGGTTATTTGTTGTTCCTTTTTAGCAAGCGCTAAACAGCGATTTACTAAGCTTCTACCGGAGCGTCAACCGGGCATACATTGGCACAAGCGCCACAATCGATACACTTGTCCGCGTCGACGGTGTAGATTGGATCACCTTCGATGATAGCTTCTACCGGACATTCCGGAGCGCAAGCACCGCAAGCGATACAAGAGTCATTAATCACATAAGCCATAACAAATCCTCCTTTAGTGTTAGTTGTCGAATTGCTTCTTTTATTCAAGCATCCCCATTATAGCAGACCTTATTTGAGATAACAAGATATAACGATAATTAATTCACGGGCAAGATTTTGGAGAAACAAATCCACCCTTGCTTGGTTGCTTGTAGAGAAAAAAAAGGGTACAATAAAGAGTCAACACATCCGGCAGGAGGCGAAATGAAAGTTTATGGATTATACGGAAAAAGCGGAACGGGGAAAAGCTATCAAGCGATGACCTTGTGTAAGGAACGCGACATAGAAAGTATCATCGACGATGGACTTTTTATTTGGAAGAATCAAATGATGGCAGGGACTTCCGCAAAAAGGCAACCATCAAAGATTAAAGCCATAAAAACAGCTTTGTTTACGGATGAGGAACACTGCATCGAGGTTCAGCAAAAAATCAAAGAACTGGCACCTGCGAGTATTTTGATTATTGGTACGTCCTTCGAAATGGTAGACAAAATTATTAAGCGGCTTGATTTGCCTGAACCGGACGAATTGATTGCTATCGAAACAATTACCACGGAGGCCGAGCGTGAAATTGCGCGCAGGGAAAGAAAAGAATTAGGGAAACACGTGGTTCCGGTGCCGGAGTTCCAAATCAAACGCCATTTTTCAGGCTTCTTTGTGGATCAGCTCAATGTTCTCAGAAGCAAAGGGGGAAAGCATTCGGCGGGAGAAAAGACCGTCGTCCGCCCTACGTTCAGTTATCTCGGAAAATACGATTTGTCGGACAAGGTTATTTCTGACATCGTTACCTATATTGGCGCCAATGTTTCGGGCATCCATTCTATTTTGAAAGTGCAGACCGAAAAAACGGGGGACGGTGTCAAAGTCGAAGCGCTGGTACTCATGCATTACGGAATCATGATTGTTGAAGCCGCAAAAGAGCTTCAGGAAAAAGCTGTTGAAGCCATCGAAACGATGACAGCCTTTCATATTATGGCATTTAATGTCGAAGTCAAAGCCTTGAAATAATTTTTAAAGAAAGAGAGAACTACTTTTATGCTGGGACCTTTAGTAAATGCTGCAGCGATTATCGTCTGTGCGTTAGTCGGCCGTTTTATTCTGAAAAACCTGCCCGAAAGATATGAAGAAATCATCAAAAAAGCAATTGGACTCTCTATTATATTCATAGGAATTTCCGGGGCTCTTGAAAATAAACGCGTGATGCTTTTGATTTTCAGTATGGTAATCGGAAGCGTGCTCGGCGAACTTATTGATATTGACCGGGGAATGAATCGCCTCGGGGGCTGGGCCGAAAAAAAACTTGGTTTTAGCGGAGGTACCTTTTCAAAGGGCTTCGTGACGGCGAGCATCCTTTTCTGCACCGGATCGATGGCCATTGTCGGAGGCTTGAACAGTGGGCTTTCCGGGGATCACGAAACGCTTTTTGCAAAATCGATTCTTGATGGAGTCATATCGATTGTTTTCGCATCCTCGATGGGCATTGGCGTTGCGTTCTCCGCAGTACCTGTTTTTCTATATGAAGGCGGTATTGCACTCGGAGCTTCTTTTGTAAAGGACTGGATGACACCGGAGATTATCACGGAAATGTCTGCGGTCGGAAGTCTCTTGATCGCGGCAATCGGATTCAATTT
>JAQUUY010000143.1 GCA_028693645.1 Eubacteriales bacterium
ATTGGAGTCGGAACCGGAGTCGGCGTAAATTCTCTGATTTCCAGGCGTCTTGGACAACGCAACAAAGACGGTGCAAACAAAGCCGCCACACACGGTTTTTTGTTATCCTTTGTAAATTGGTTTCTCTTTGCAATCTTCGGTCTTTTTTTCGTCGACGATTTCCTCACAGCGTTTTCCGATAATCCCGCCGTTATTGAATATGGAACGGATTACCTCTCCATCGTGACGGTGTTTTCCTTGTTTATGTTCATCCAATTTAATGTAGAAAAAATACTGCAAGCCACAGGAAATATGATTTTTCCCATGATTTGCAGTCTGATTGGTGCCGCTGTTAAAATCGCGCTGAACCCCATCCTTCTTCTCGGACTTCTGGGCTCTCCCGCTTTTGGAATCTCCGGTGCCGCAAGTGCGACCATCATTGGAAATGCGGTGGCAATGTCGATTGGTCTTGTTTTCCTCTTTCGATTCAAACACGAAGTCAAGATTGAACTCTCCGGATTTCGAGTCCACCCCAAAACCCTCCATGATATCTATGCCGTAGGCGTCCCCGGGATTATCATGCAAGCCTTGGCCTCTGTCATGATTGGCGGGCTTAATGCCATCCTGATTATTTACTCCGAATCAGCGGTAGCTGTCTTGGGCGTTTATTTCCGGCTGCAAAACTTTATCTTTATGCCCGTATTTGGTCTAATGCAAGGTGCAATGCCCATTTTCGGTTATAATTTCGGTGCACGTATTAAATCTCGGTTGATACGGACCTACAAATTTACTTTCGTCTTTGCAATGGCAATCATGATTTTGGGGTTCCTGCTCTTCCAGACCTTCCCCGAATTTTTGATGTCTCTGTTCAAAGCATCCGATGAAATGATGGACATCGGCGTCCGTGCGCTTAGGATTGTAAGCATCTGCTTCCTCCCCGCCGCATTCGGTATCACAAGTTCAACCTTGTTCCAAGCTACCGGGCACGGCCTCATGAGCCTTATCGTTTCCCTGCTTCGTCAGTTGATTATCGTTTTGCCGCTTTCGGCCATCCTCGCACACTTTTTCGGGCTGGATTACTTCTGGTATGCGTTTCCGCTCTCGGAAGTATTCGCTTTGTCCGCAGAAGTCTATTTCCTCAGACGTTTATATGTCAAAGAAATCCGTCCCCTTTGATTACAGTTCGATTTCAAGTGTGACAGGACAATGATCGCTGCCAAAGATATCATTACGTAAAATGACATCTTTTATTTTGCCTTTCAGGCGTTCAGAAACGACAAAGTAGTCGATTCTCCACCCGGCGTTATTAACCCGCGCATTCGCCCGATATGACCACCAGGTGTAGGCTCCCGTGAGGGTCGGGTATAGGTGTCGAAAGCTGTCTGTAAAACCGGCCGCCAACAACTCGCGAAATTTGCCACGCTCCTCGTCTGAAAAACCGGCATTTCCGTGATTGGTCTTCGGGTTTTTCAGATCGATTTCCTCATGCGCGACATTCAGGTCGCCGCAGAGGATGACCGGCTTTTGCCGGTCGAGCGTGGACAGATACCCCCGAAACGCATCCTCCCACTCCATCCGATACTCGATTCTGGCAAGACCGTCCTTTGCATTTGGGGTATAACAGGTGACAAGAAAAAAACTCTCGTATTCAAGCGTGATGACGCGTCCCTCTTTATCATGCCCTTCGGCTTCAATGTCATAGCGAACCGAAAGCGGCTCTTTTTTTGTAAAAATTGCCGTTCCGGAATAGCCTTTTTTCTCGGCACTGTTCCAGTATTCAAAATAACCCGGGAGGTCCACTTCGGCCTGTCCTTGTTGCATTTTTGTTTCTTGCAGACAAATCATGTCCGGTTCTTCCTGTTTTACAAAGTCCAAAAAGCCTTTTCCTAACGCTGCTCTTAATCCATTCACATTCCACGTAATCAATTTCATTTTATTTCCCCTATCGTTCATTCAATGCTTTTCTGATATTGCGCCAATCCGGCAAATAATAGGTCATCCACTTTTTAAAGACCTCATTGTGACTTTTTTCAATCAAATGACAAAGTTCATGTACAACGATGTATTCCAAATAGACAGGATTTTTTTTCGCAAGGTTCAAATTGATCCAAATGCGTTTTTCCCTAACATTGCAGGTTCCCCATCTCGTACGCATATTCTTGATTTGCCAATCTTCCGCATGGACTCCCATCACAGGTTCCCATTTTTGCAGCAGTCCCGGAATCTCTTTTTTCAAGAGTTCGCGATACCATTCATTGATAATTTTTTCGCGCTGCGCCGCCGAGCTTTCTTCCTTTACCTGCAAAAAAAGAGTCTCCTCCGACAGAGTGACTTTGTTTTCTTTTTTAGAGGGCAGCAGCGCAAGTCGATACGGAACGCCCCAAACACAAAGCGTTTCTCCGCTTTCAAATCGTTTGGCACACTGCGGCTCCCGATTTCCCATTTTTTCTTTGTGCTTATGAATCCATTCTCTTTTTGACTCAATGGTTAAACGGATGCTCTCCTCTGTCATATACCTCGGAACAGAAGCATAAACGCTTCCATCCGGTGCTTTTATATAAATGTGAAGATGTTTAATGTTCTTTTTTTCGACAGTCACATCATAACCGGCAATCAACATCGTTTTCATTTTATTGCTTTCCTTTTAACAGATCACAAGGCTATTTCGCCCTTTTGCTTTCGCCGAAAGAAGCGCGGTGTCAAGTCTCGTAATGAGTTGGTTGTCTGTTTCATCGGATTGATAGGCTCCCACGCCAATGCTTAAAGTGATTTGGGTACCATCAAGAAATTTATGTTCCCCTACTGTCGTTCTGATTTTTTCTGCGGCTTTGATAGCTTCCGCTAAATCTGTTGCCGGCAAAATAACTGCAAATTCGTCCCCTCCCCAACGGAAGAGATGGTTTGCCATCCCTAATGTTTCTTTTAACAAATCAGTAAGCTCCACTAAAACATGATCGCCCATTTTGTGCCCATATTGGTCGTTGATTTTTTTAAAATAGTCAATATCAAAGAAAAGAAGCGCGAAGTCAATCGCCTCGTTTTGCCGGTTCGCAATCGCCGCAGACAAATCATCCTCGAATTTACGTCTGCTGTACGCTCCCGTCAAGGAGTCAAAATAAACCGCTTCCTTCAGTCTTTCATTCATAATCTTAAGGTCAGCAAGTGCATCTTGGAGTTGTTTTTCACATACTTTTTTTTCATCGATATCTCTTGTCGTTCCAATGTATCCGCAAAATTGGCCATCTTCGAACATTGGCTTGGCGGCAACCTCAACCCATTTTTCTTTACCATCCTTGCAAACAAAGACCACTTCCATTAAACCGATTTCTGCACAATCTCCTTGCATCCGTTTTTGCAAATACGCCGTTGCAAGACCATAAACATATCGTTGAGATTCCTCGTTGAGAAACTCCGGCATTCTGTGCCCTATCATTTCCGACAACTCATAACCTGACATCTCTTTTGAGTTTGAACTGAGATAAGTATAAACAAAATCAGGGGCCATTTCCCAAACGACGTCTTTCGTGTTTTCAATAATATACTTGTATCGTTCGTAGTCTTGGCAACAGCTTTTTTTCATGGCTTTCTCCATATCATTTTCCCCAGAATATAAGGACCAGTATCGTTTACAGAGTTATCTAACAGAATTATACAGCAAGTGAATAAATAATACAAAAGTATCTTGTTGAAAAACAAATAAAAAAACTTCATTTCGAAAAACAAGTCTCGCAATCCCTTGCGAAAAAACCTTGTTCCAAAATGAAGTTTTCTTCTTTTAAACAAAAAGCATTCGATGCTATTATCGTTTTAAAAATGCGAGCAAGCC
>JAQUUY010000018.1 GCA_028693645.1 Eubacteriales bacterium
GAATGGTCATCATGGATATAAACCCCATTGAAATTTAATCTCAAAATGCTTTTGAGATAGGCACTGCTTAAAACGGTTCCTTTCGTTAGAAGAATTGTGCCGGATCTTCCATACAGGTTATCCGCTAGGGTCATTCCTTTTCGTAAACAATGGCTCGGTACAAATCTCATAAAGTGGGCTCCTTTTAGTCACATACATGTCTTAATGCTACACTGAAATTGTTAGATATTCAAGCGATTTTTTCAAGCGATTTTTTCACTTGACAGCATGTAGATATAAGAACAGAATATGTAAAAGAGAAAGATGGTGCAATATACATAAATCAATAGGAGGAAAATCATGAAACGACTAACGGTATGCTCTCTTGTAGTAGTATTGTTTTTTCTTTCAGCCTGCAACAATGGGGAGACGGAAATTCAAAAAATCACAGAAAACAATGCAGAACAAACCTTGCTTTCTTTTGAGGCGATTGATCCTCATCCTGCCTATGTTATGAATTATTTCGGAGACTATGCACTTCCTGACGCATTGTTAGAGGGAATGGAAAGCGAAGAAGCGGTCAGTGAGCACTTCAGTGACTTGTATAAAATGTCTCTCTCTGGTGCATCGTCTGGGGGATCTGTTTTTGAAGGAAAGGCTTGTACCGGCTTTTCTGCAAGCTCAGAAAATGACGAAACCTACTTTTGTCATAATGAGGATTGGGAAAAAAGCGAATGGTTAATCCTTCGCACGGATCCGAAGAACGGATATTCTTCCTATAGTGTTTGTGGTGTGGAGTATGATCTTGAAAACGAAAATGATTTGTTGGAACTGCCGTTTTATCCCTTGGCGGGTATGAATAATAAAGGTCTTGCGGTTTCAACCTATTCTGTACCTGTTTGCGAGCCGTCAAGTGATGCAGACCGCCCATCGCTTATTTGGCCTCTTGCGATACGGATGTTGCTTGACCAAGCGGCATCCGTCGATGAAGCAATCACTTTATTAAACCAATACAATATTTTGATCGAAGAAGGAAATGGGATGCAGTTTTTTATCGGTGATGCCGGAGGAGACTCCGCAATCATTCAATGGATCGATGGGGAGATCATCCCCCTGAAAAAGGACGGCGACTGGCAGGTAGTCACGAACTTTATTCAACAGGATGCCCCTGATTTTGAATTTCAAAACTGCTGGCGCTATCAAAAAGCAGAGAATGTATTAATGGAACATGCGAATAAAATGACGGCAGAAAGCAGTATGAAACTGTTAGCGGATACTTCTCAAAGCGGCACTGCAGGTGATGGGACGCAATTCAGTGTTGTTTTCAACTTGACTGAGCGAGAGTTTGATATTGTATTTGGGAAAAAATATGAAAACAGTTATTCCTTTGGTCTCGAGTAGAAGCTATTTTTCTTCTAATGCTTCTTCTAATTTTCGCATCCGTCCGGTCACAAGGCTTTCCGGTAGGTAGACTAAGCCGCACTGTGGGCAGCGGGGGACTTTGTGACGCATTTTATTGCCTAAGTAAAGAAATTGTGCTTCCGCTTCTTCTAATTCGACATGGCATCTATCGCAGATCAAAGTCGGTTTTGCTTCCATTCCAGATCATCTCCAATTCAATCGTTATTCGGTGTGTATAAACGTTGAGAATTTCGAATCCTTCCTGAACGGGCCGGTATTCAACCCAACAGGTGATGTATCCAAGTTCTCTAAATGCGGTGTATGTCTTTTTTTCTTGGTCAAATATTCTTCGACCGGTTGAATCTGCAAACTCGAGAACGTTGATGATATCTTCTTCAAGAAGTTTCTGCTCGTTCATTTTTTGCTGTATTTCGGCGGTCAAAATCAGCTTTGTTTTTGGGGTTTCCGGTATCGCTTCCATTTTTTCCTCCCAAAGTTCCGTTAACAAACTTTCTTTTAATTGAACTCTGTTCTTTCGTCGTTCTGAAAGATTTGGCAAAGCCCCCGTTTCTTCATTGAGATCAAACAATAAATCTAAAACATGCAGCGCAGGTTTTCTTTCTTCATAAAAAATATCACGGCAATTTATGCAATAGGTAATATAAGGATTCTCGCTTAACCCGCTCCTCTGTTTTGCGACATAATCACCAAAAGCAGGGTTCGCAATCTTTGCATGGCCGCCAAAGCCACAGCAACCGTGGTGGTCGCCGTTCGGCAGCTCCTCGATCGCAATGCCGCACTGACTGACTAATTCTCGAACT
The DNA here is from genome assembly GCA_028693645.1 of Eubacteriales bacterium. Lineage (GTDB taxonomy): Bacteria > Bacillota > Clostridia > Peptostreptococcales > Anaerovoracaceae > STD2-154. The sequence continues at coordinate 2,202 of JAQUUY010000018.1, forward strand.
CCTGTCTGAAAGTTTTCTTGTTGTTTTGCAGAACAGGGGTCGAAAATGGAGTACAAGCAATCTTGCTTTTTTTGTATTTTAGAATTTCCCCAGAGGGGTTCTCCCTGCGAGAGGATTTCATATAAGGAAATCGTTGCGACTTCCGGAAGTTGCTCTTTTAGTTCTCTTGCACAGGAAGGACAGGCAATAATCAGGGTTGGGCACCCTAATCTTTCCCAATCATTTTTTAGGCTCGCAATTTCCGCTGCATGCCGTTTTTCATTACCGGACCACGCAGCGGGGACACCGCAGCAACGCAGTAAAAGCCCGGTTTGCGGGTCCTTTGAAAGCAAATAGCGATAGGTCTCTGAGACGTAGCGAGGGTCGGTTGCGCCGAGCTGGCAACCTGGAAAAAAAGCGTAGTTTGATTGAGTTTCGTGGGGAGGTGTTTTTACAAGTGCCGCAAATTCTCCGTTTGCGTGTTCCATATCAGCAAGCCAAAATTGATGATATGCTCCCGGCATTTTCCCGAGATTATGCAAACGAAGTCGGGCTTCGCGGAGCATTTCACAGAATTTGATATCTGCCGGACAACTTTCTTCAAAAAGTCTGCAGTCAGTGCAGGTGTTGATTAGGCGGATGGCAGGTGTGCCGTGCAAGATCGAATCGGATGGGGACACTGTAGACATAATTTCGTCCCGCATTTTAAGCGGCCATTTTTTATAAAATGCAGACAAATCACAATCTGTTCTGCAGGAGTCACATTGGCAACGTATGCAACGGGAAGCTTCTGCGAGAGATTCTTTGTCAGTGAAAATCCCATCATTGCTTGGGACAATCGCAGCAAGAGTCTGCAATCTATCTTTTGATATAGCTGCCTTTGTTTCGGAAGAAAAGATAGGGTACTCCATTTTCCCTGTTTTTAAATAAATCTCGATTGCCCATGCCATATCAAGTCCGTCTGCAATCGAATGAATGGGGTCTTTCTCAAGAAGGCTTCCCCCTAAAAACAAGGCGGTTTTTTTATCGAGACGATATGGGACGTAACCTTCTCCAAGAACCCCGAAGTCGGAGCCACCTTTTCCGGTTGCTATATAAATAGCTTCAAAACCTTGTGCTACAAGTTCTTTAATATTGAGAACCTCTGTATTGAGATGCAGAGAGTAATTTTCAAATTGAAACTGCCGACGAACGTCTTCTAAAAAGAGAGCGGGAGGAAGAAGCTCCCAAAGTCGGCCGCCCAAGCGATCGGTTTTTTCATATAAACTGACATCGTATTTTTTGGAGGAGAGGCGAAGTGCGCAGGCCAAACCGCTCATGCCACCTCCAACAACAGCGATTTTACGGTTTTTAATGGGAACGTTGTAATCTGTGGGGTCTTTTTTTGTTGCTTTCGCAACACAGGTCTTTTCAAGCAGATTTAATTGAACTGCTTGATCAAGATCCTTTCGGGGGCATGAAGAAGCGCAATACTCGGGGCAAAGAGCAGCAACGATGTCTGGAAAAGCGACTGCATTTCGAAATGTTTTAAAAGCCGCATTATAGCTTCCTCTAGCCATTTTTTCTTGAAAGTCCAAGACATCCATATGAAAGGGGCAAGTGGCTGTACAAAATGGTTTTTCCCATTGCCGACATTGGTCGAATTGTTTTAAGAATTGATCCATAGAGAGCGCTCCTATCGTTGCGATTTGAAACAATGCCCAGTCCGTGATTATCATATCACGGACTGGGCGATGAAAGAAGTGTTAAAGTGTTTGGAAAAGGTTATTCGACGGGGTTTGCCTTGATCTTTTCGAGCTCTTCGTAGAGGTCGGAACCGAGGAAGTATTTTTTCGGAGGTTCGACTTTACCGCCCTTAGCAATGATATCCAAGCCGGCTTTGACCTTTTCAGGATAGGCAGGAAGCTCGTAAATTCTAACGCCGCAGGCATTGTTAATGGCGTTAATGACTGCCATATGTCCCGAGGATTGGAACGCTTCCGAAGCACCGGAGGAACCGAACGGCCCGAACTCATCGTGGGAGTCGACGTGGATGGCTTCGATTTTATCAGGAATGTCCTTGATATAAGGAACACCTGCGCCATACATGTTATTATGTTTTTTAACGTCATCATACTGTTCGCTGAGTGCGAAACCGATGCTGTGTGACATACCGCCAAAGGCTTGTCCGTTTACTGATTGGATGTTTCCGATTTTTCCTACTCTATCAACACAGGTAAGACCAATGACTGTAGTTTTTCCTGTAGCGGTGTCAACTTCAACTTCCGCTAAATAGAGAGCATAAGTGTAGGCAAAGTTCGGGCTGCCAACACCGGTATTGGGATCAAGGTAGCTTAGGTGATCCCATTGTGTTGCAGTAAAGGTTCCTTCGTATCTGGTCGGAATTCCTTCTGCGATCATTTCGGCATAGGTGCGTAACGTGCCATCCGGTTTTTTCATGGCATTGACAAGATCTTCAACTGCGAGAATGGAAGCTTTTCCATTTACAAAGTGAGATCTGGAGCTTGCGGATTCACCGGTGTTCGGGCAATATTTGCTGTCATTTTGAATCAATTTGATATCGTCCGGTGTAACTTTGAAATAGGGCTTTAAGGCTTCGAGTGTGCAGATGAGAGATCCTGCATCTCCGCCTTGGCCTTGATCCTGCCAAGTATCATACTTGGTGAATTTGTTGTCACCGGTCAGTTCAATTGCAACGCTAGCCTGATCTTCCGGGCCTGCGCCTACATTGTAGCCGCCCCATGCGAGACCAACACCACGGCGAATTGCAGGGGTATCAGCAGCTTTTGCTTCTGCGACTGCTTTGTCATACAGCGGTCTCATGATATTCATCATTTCTTCCATAGGATACTGGAGGAATTCAACGCTGTTCAGTGTAGTGTCACCTTTTCTTGCAATGTTCTTGAAACGGAATTCAAAGGGATCAATGCCAGCTTTTTCAGCAAGCATATCGATTAGAGATTCGCCACAAGTATAGGCTTGGGGGGATCCGTAACCTCTGTATGCCGTACCGTATGCATGGTTTGTCGTTGCAACTCTGGCAAGACCGGCAGCATTCGGGATGTAATACGGGAAGAAAGTGAAACGGACAAACTTCGAAAGAACGTCATCACCAAGTTCGAGGTAGGAACCGTGATCTAAACCGCCATCAAATTCGCCGGCGATGATCTTTCCGTCTTTATCACAAGCAAGACGACCATTCCAGTAAGACGGTGAACGTTTGCCGCTGAATGCCATGAACTGAGAATAATCCATGGAAAGAGCAACCGGCATATCAAGTACCTTGCAGGCAATCGCTGCGAGAGCGTAAGAACCGGCGGAAATAGCCCAACCGAACGAACCGCCGGTCGGATTCTCGATAACACGGATTTGGTCAGCAGGGATTCCGGTAGCTTCTGCGATTTCATCGCGGTCAAAGTAAACGGTCATGGTCTTACAGTGAACCGTCATGATACCTTCTTCGTCATAATATGCCTGGATTGTGTCACCTTCGATAGAAAGATGGGGCTCTCTGGAAGAATAGAAGCTACCTTCTACGGAATGAACGGCATCGTCAATCATGTCGGGCACTTTGTCGGAGTCGCCTTTAAGTAAGGGCTGGAAACTCCATACATTATCCATCGTGGAATGAATACGCATCGCGTCGGGCATAACCGCATCCAGGTAGTTGAGGTATTCTGGGAGCTGTTCAATTTCAACTTTTACTTTTGCAGCAGCAGCTTTCGCATGTTCCTTGGTATCTGCAGCGACAAGAGCTACGATGTTTCCGTAGTTGACGATCTTTTCATCGGTCAGCAGTTTATGAACCTGATCAAAAGCAGTCGTTCTTGCGGAGAATTGATACATCATCAGACGATTTGCACCTTCGATGTCTTTTGCAGTAATAATCTTTACTACGCCGGGCATTTTTTCGGCTTCGCTAAAGTCGATATTTACGATTTTTGCATGGTGAGCGACTCTTGGCATTACCGGAACGACTTTCAGTGTTTCGGCAGGCATATGGAGTTCGACATCGTCACCGTAATCAGCCACGCCGCAGGCTTTTGCCATAGCAGTAGGACGTACAAGCGGTTTGCCATAGTAATCATTATCTTTGGTGTAATCGTAGGTGATATCAGCAAAGGTTTTTTCGCCGCGGCAGATTGCTGCGGCTTCCATGACAGCATCAACGATTTGCTTATATCCTGTGCAACGACACACATTTTTGTGCTTCTGGAACCAATCACGAACATCTTCTCTTGTCGGAGAAGGATTTTCTTGAAGAAGAGCGTAAGCAGAAACGACGAAGCCAGGTACGCAGAAACCGCACTGTACAGCGCCCATATGAACCCATGCATACTGAAGAGGATGTGGATTCATCGCATTGCCAAGTCCTTCAACGGTAATGACGGAACTGTATTCGTCGACAGTCTTCATCTTTTTAACGCAGGACCGTGTTACCTTACCGTTTAAGATGACAGAGCAAGCTCCGCATACACCGGTTCCGCAACCGATTTTTGTTCCGGTCAGACCCAATCGGCGTAAAACAGTCGCCAAAGTATCTGATTCCGGATTGAAAATGAACATACGGTCGGCACCATTGATGTTCAGTGTCATTTTCCTAAGTCTCATTTTTTTGTTTCCTCCTAAATTTAGCATTAACAGTTCTTGATCTTTTCGAACGATCTTTCGAAAAGAGTTATCATGGTTTTTTAGATACAAAAAAAGAGTTTTCCCCACAGGAAAACTCGACGTAATAACACCTTTTTTGCATCCTTTCCAAATGGGAGGCCTGAAACTTTCGCTTCAAACCCATCGGTTGTTTTTCATGGCGTAGCGACGCTTTAGAAATAACAACTCGGACTTCTCTATTTAATTGTACTAAGGCAGATTGATGAATGCCCTACCATTTTTTAAAGTGTAAGGCTTATAGTTGGTATAGAGTCAATAGATTCATAATTTTTATTTTTATAATTCTGACTATTGAGGCAAATTCGCGAATGTGAGTAAGAGAAGCCCCAATAGCCTTTCAATTTAATGGGAAAGGCATATTTGTTGCCTTGGCAGCAAATGTTATGGCAGCTAACAAAAACAAATTAAACCAAACAACGAAAAATATTTAGCGGATGCAGAGGGTTTTTTAGACCTTCTACCTACAATAAGATTTTATGCTGCTTATAAGAAAGGGAATATGAGAATTGTACTTTATTGTGCAGATAACTAAGAAATATGAGAAGCGCGCTTTACATTATGGAGAAAAACGGTATTCTATAAATGTAAGGCACACTTTTGCTTATTCGTCTGACGGAATTACAAACTTCTATTTGTAGGTTTCCGCCATATTAAGGGGGAAGTTATGATTTTTTATTTTACGGGGACGGGGAATTCACTTTATCTTGCTTCTTGCTTGGCAAAAGCGCAAGGCGAAAAACTCATTTCGATTGCAAAAGAATTTGATAAAAAAGACAATCCGTTTTCCTATGAACTCCATGAAAATGAAATGATTGGTTTTGTTTATCCCGTTTATGCTTGGGCTCCGCCGCAAATGGTTCTTGATTTTATTAAACTAATTAAGATAAAAGGCACAACGCCATATGTTTTTTCGGTAGCGTCTTGTGGCGAGGAAGAGGGGAATACGACGAAGATTTTAGAGAAAGCCCTTCGTTCATCCAACCTTGCGCTCGACAGTGCCTTTACGGTATGTATGCCAAATAACTATATTATTGGATTTGATGTTGATTCCGAAGAAGTAGAAAAGAAAAGGCTGGAAGAGGCAGAACAGAAACTGGATAAAATAAATATGATTCTTGCCGCAAGAAAAAAGGATAAAACAATGCTTATTCCGGGCAAGCATCCGGTATTAAAAAGCAGTGTAATTAATTATGGCTTCAATCACTTTGCGCGTAACACCAAAAAGTTTTATGCAGACGATAAATGCACTCTTTGCAGACTTTGCGAAAAAGTTTGCCCGGTCCATAGCATTGAACTTAAAGAAAAACCGGTCTGGGGGCAGAACTGCACGATGTGTCTTGCTTGCATTAACCGCTGCCCGGCGAAGGCGATTCAGTATGGTGCGTCTACTTATTCGAAAGGGCGTTATTATCATCCGAAGATCGATGAACTGGAGAATGATATCTAAAATGGTTTTGCAAATATAAGAGGAAGAAAACACGAGGACTTTAATATGATAACGTTTCTGGTCGGCTTAGCAATCTTGGTTGGGGGTGGTTTCGCGTATGGAAAGTATTGCGAACGCGTATTTGGACCGGATGAGCGCGAAACTCCTGCAATAGCAAAGAATGATGGCGTAGATTTTGTGCCTATGAAAAGATGGAAAAACTGTCTGGTAGAACTATTAAATATTGCCGGAACCGGTCCTATTCTGGGGCCAATCCAAGGCATCCTGTTTGGACCAATTGCTTTGATAACGATACCGGTTGGCTGCGTGTTGGCGGGTTCAATGCATGATTATTTCGGCGGTATGATCTCAATGAGGGAAGATGGTGCACAACTTCCTCGTATGATTAGAAAATATTTAGGATCCGGTATTATGCCCTTCTACAATGCGATGGTATATATTTTGATGCTTCTTGTGGGAGCTGTTTTTGTTTATACACCGGGGGATCTGATTGTTGGACAGGTCATGGGGCAAGAGACTGTCACTACAAACCCAACAGTTTGGATTGTTTATGGATTGATTTTTGTTTATTACATTATCGCAACGCTGTTCCCGATTGATGCAATCATCGGTAGAATATATCCGGTTTTTGGAGCTGTTTTAATTCTTGGCTCGTTAGGAGTGTTTGTCGGCATATTAAAAAACGGCGCAGCGCATTTAACTGAACTTTCCGATGTTTCGGCAAATCTGTTTTCCCAACATCCGGGAGCAGCACCATTCATTCCAATCTTTTTCATTACAGTAGCTTGCGGAATCCTATCAGGCTTTCATGCGACGCAGGCGACGTTGATATCCAGAACTGTAAAGTCTGAACGGGAAGGGAAAATGACGTTTTTTAACATGATGCTCGTCGAAGGATTCATAGCAATGTGTTGGGCTGCCGGCGCGATGATTCTTTTCAACAAAGGAACACCGATGGATACCGTTCCAACATTAATGATAGGCGAAGTTTCAAGAGCATTTCTAGGTAATGTAGGGGGCTTGATTGCTATTGCGGGAGTCATTGTTCTGCCTATTACTTCCGGAGATACCGCCTTTCGATCCCTTCGCCTTATGGTAGGTGAAGCGCTTCATATCGACCAAAAACCAGCAAAGAATAGAGTGATCCTTGCCGCTTGCTTTTTCATCCCTTCCATGTTGTTATTGTTTTTCGCGAAATCAAATCCGGAAGGATTTTCGATTCTTTGGAGATACTTCGCGTGGGGGAATCAAACGGTTGCAATCTTTGGGCTTGCTATGATCACTATTTATTTATACATACATAAGAAAAACTATATTATTTCATTGATTCCCGGGATGTTTTATACCTATGTGGTTTCAAGTTTCATCATCCATGCACCGATTGGATTTGGACTGGAACAACGTCTTGGAATGGATCCAAATAGTTATGCTGTTTCCTATATTGTTGCAGCGTTTATTACCGCACTGTACACCTATCTTGTGCTTCATCGTGCAAAGAAAAATGGGTCGCAGATTCTAATGGGCGGAGTTGCGGGCTCGGAAGTTTGATTTTTCGAAGCGCAATCTATTTCTAAGAGAGCAATAAAAGAGGAAGGAGCAATCATAACAGCTCCTTCCTTTTGTTTGCGAACTTATTTACATTAAACGTGAAAAACAAAATTATCTATCAAACGCGTTTTCCCAATATATACTGCAATGGCAACCAAAACCGGGTCTTCGATTCGATCGACTTTTTGAATCGAATCCGCCTTTACGATTTCTACGTAATCGATGGATGCCAAAGGCTCGTTCGAAATGATGTCTTTTATTGCTGCTATAAGCACTCGAGGATCCTTTTCTCCACTCTCGAGAAGTACTCGACCTGCTTGAAGGGAACGGGACAGAACGCAAGCTGCTTTGCGTTCGTCGGGGCTCAAGTAGTTGTTTCGGGAACTTTTTGCCAGCCCGTCACTTTCTCTGATTATTTCGCAACCAATAATCTCAATATCGGTGTTGAAATCGAGAGCCATTCTCGTAATCACGGCAAGCTGTTGCGCATCTTTTCGACCAAAATAGGCACGGTCAGGAGTGATGATGTTAAACAACTTGTTGACAATTGTGCAGACTCCTCTGAAATGATTTGGACGGGTTTTGCCGCAAAGTTCGGTGGTCAAAACTGTCATATCAGCGAATGTACAAAAACCGGCGGGATAAAGTTCTGAAGTTTCGGGAAGAAAAACGAGATCAGCATCGCATGATTCACAGATGAAAAGATCACGTGCTTTGTCTCGAGGATAGGTGGCAAGATCTTCTGTCGGGCCAAATTGCATCGGGTTTACAAAGATGCTGACTACGGCACGGTCATTTTCAGAAACGGAACGTTGGATCAGACTTTGGTGCCCCTCGTGAAGAAAACCCATTGTTGGAACAAAACCGATAGATAAGCCTTGCTTTTTCCAATCCTTGATAATCTGGCGAGTTTCCTTGACGGATGTTGTTTTTTCCAATATTTTTTCTCCTTGTAAATAGTAGAACGGATTTTATCTACTATACACCTTTATTAACATAGTTGTAAAATGAATTTTAACAATTTGAAAAAAATGAGATTTTTCTGTATTTTTAACGGTAAAAGTGTTTTGCGCTAAAGTGCGTTCTTGTTTCTCTTTGGCTTTTTGTTGTGCTATAATTTGTATATGCTTATATAAAAAAGGAGAGCAGAAACTTGGCTAATTTGAGAAAATATTTTATTATCGGCGCAGGCGCATTTCTCGGCGCAACGGCAAGATATTGGCTGGGTAGCATGTCCTTCTTGACGAACGGAGTTTTCCCATGGAAGACCCTGACCATAAATCTTTTTGGGAGCTTAGTGTTGGCATTTATTGTCACATTAACTTTTGAAATTCGAGAGATTGATGCCGATCTGCGGCTTGGCCTTACAAGTGGTCTTCTCGGCGCGTTTACGACCTTTTCTGCTTTCTGTAAGGAAAGTGTGCTGCTTATGCAAAGCGGCGAATGGGCGATGGCAATTGCATATATGTTACTATCTGTTGTTTTGGGGCTTCTGATGGCTTGGCTTGGTGTCTTGTCAGTCCGTCTCCTTTTTGGGCGGCGCTCAAAAGAAAGGGCGAGCGAGTAAATGAACTTTTTACTGGTCGGCCTTGGAGGAATCCTTGGAGGCATATCTAGATATCAACTCGGCAAAATGATTTCGGAATCTGTCAGAACGACATTCCCTGTCGCCACTTTTTTTATTAATCTCTGCGGAGCCTTTTTGCTGGGCAGCCTTATGGCAAAGACTTCGGGAGGAAGTTTGTATTTGCTTTTGGGAGATGGTTTCCTTGGTGCGTTTACTACTTTTTCAACATATATGTATGAAAGCTTCAGTTTGTTTCGTGAAAACGAAAAGCGTAATGCTATCATTTACATCGTTTGCTCGTTGCTGCTTGGAATCGTAGCATATACGTTTGGTTTCATCGTCGCAGAAACCTTATAAAAGAGGAGAAAAGGAGGAAAAGGAATGCAAAAAGGAGAAAAAAGCAAACTGCTTAAAATCTATGTAAGCGAAGATTCAAAATACAAAGGGCACAATCTTTACAGTGCCGTCGTGTTCAAATTGAAAGAAATGGGCATAGCCGGAGTGACTGTAACTCGAGGAATCGAGGGATATGGAAAGGGAAAAGCCATACACACCGCCAGGATTTTGGAATTGAGTTCGAGCCTCCCTATTATCATCGAAGCGGCGGATACGGTGGCACAAATTGAAAAAGTCATTCCTGCCATCGAAGAAATGGTGGAGGAAGGGCTAATCCTTGTTACGGATGTTGAAATTATAAAATACGGAAAACCGGATACAACCTCTTCCGTCTTGCTTTAGCTTGATTTCGATAAAAAAATAACAAATCTGTTTATCGGCGCATTCTTTCGGGTAAATCATTAAGGAATTATCGTATTTTGAAAGGAGCTCATTATTTATGAAAACAAAAGAAATTAAAAAAAATCTATATTGGGTAGGAAATCTCGATCCGGATCTGAGGATATTTGATATCATCATGGAGACGGAATTCGGAACAACATATAACTCCTATGTACTAAAAGGCAGTGAAAAAACAGTTTTGTTTGAAAGCAGTAAACTGAAATTTCTTGCCGAATATTTAGAGAAGGTAGAAAGTATCGTTTCGCTCAAAGAACTAGATTACCTCGTTGTGAACCATACAGAACCTGATCATGCCGGTGCAATCGAGAAACTGCTTGAAATCAACCCCGGAATCAAAATTGTGGGGACGACAACGGCTATTAATTTTCTGAAAGAAATCTGCAACAAGGATTTTACTGCAATCACCGTAAGTGACAAGGACGTTCTTTCACTTGGCGATAAAACCTTGAAATTTATTACGGCACCGAATCTCCACTGGCCGGATACAATGTTTACTTATGTTCCTGAGGACAAAACGCTTGTCACCTGTGATTGCTTCGGTTCCCACTATTCCCATGAAGGGATAACGAATGACACGATTCCGGATCAAGACGGATATCTTCGTGCGTTGCGGTATTACTTTCATATGATTATCGGCCCCTTTAAGTCTTTCGCTTTGGAAGCAATCAAAAAAATTGAAAACCTTGAAATTGATGTTATCGCAACCGGACATGGACCTGTTCTTGTAAAAAACCCGTGGGAAGTTGTAGAACTTTATAAAGAGTGGGCAACGGAAGTCAATCCGAACACGAAGAAGACAGTAATTATTCCCTATGTCTCGGCATACGGGTATACTCTTGAACTCGCTGAAAAAATAACAGATGGAATCAAAGCCGCCGGAGATATTGATGTTCGCAGGTACGATCTTGTATCTTCGGATGCCACGAAAGTCAATGAGGAACTTTACTGGGCAGACGGCATTCTGTTTGGAACGCCCACCATGGTCGGCGAAGCCCTTAAGCCGATTTGGGATCTTTGTATAGGGATGTTTTCCCGCACGCATGGAGGAAAGCTTGCTTCTGCTTTTGGCTCTTATGGATGGAGCGGCGAAGGTGTGCCAAACATCATGCAAAGATTGAAACAACTGAGAATGAAAGTTTACGGAGATGGGCTCAAAGTTAGATTCAAACCGAATGAAAAACAGAATCAGGAAGCGTTTGAATTTGGATATAATTTTGGGATGTCAGTGCTTGCCGGAAAGGTAATAGAGCCGACTCCGGAAATGAAAAATATCGCGTGGAAGTGTATGATCTGCGGAGAAGTCATAAAAGGAATCGCCCCACCTGCTGTTTGCCCTGTCTGCGGTGTGGGCCCCGAACAGTTTGTAAAAATCGCTGTCGAGGAAACGCTTTTTACGTCTGCTACGAAGGATCGTTATCTCATCGTCGGAAATGGTGCTGCCGGCATCGCCGCTGCCGAGGAAATTCGTGTGAGAAATAAACTTGCGTCAATCGAATTGGTTTCAGAAGAGGCCGTTTCGGCATATAATCGACCTATGTTGACCAAGGGAATCCTTTCAGAACTCGATTCCATCAATCTGTATATTAAGCCGGAAGCTTGGTATGCTGAGAACAACATAAAACAAACACTCGGCGTTAAAGTGACCAACGTCGATGTAAATAAAAAGACGCTAACCCTTTCTACCGGAGAAGATCGAGCCTATGACAAGTTGATTCTTGCAACGGGAGCAAGCTCGGCTGTTCCACCTTTAGAAGGAGTTGGACTGATTGGCGCATATTCAATCCGAAACCTTGCTGATGTGCAACGAATCCAAGCGGAGCTCAAAAAAGTGAATAACGTTGTGGTTATTGGCGGAGGAATCCTTGGACTTGAAGCTGCTTGGGAAGTGAAAAAGTCTGGGAAACACGTTACGGTTGTTCAACGTTCAGAACTTCTCATGGACAGGCAACTTGATGAACGAGGCGCCCTGCTTCTCCAAGAGTTTGCTCTTAAGGCCGGCGTTTCACTCAGCCTTGGGAAAGCCCCTGAGGCCATCCTTGGAGACGGAACGGTGAGCGGAGTACAACTTTCAGATGGAACGGTTCTTCCTGCGGAAATGGTCATTCTTTCGACCGGTATCAAAGCTAACCTTGAATTAGCAAAAATGGCGGGTCTTGTTGCCGAACGACATATTGCGGTAAATGAAAGAATGGAAACAAGCAATCCCGACATCTATGCTTGCGGCGATTGTGCTGCATTTAACGGTGTCAGCGTGGGAATCTGGAGCCAGGCTGTCGAAATGGGGAAAGTCGCCGGAGCAAATGCTGCAGGCGAAGAACGGAGCTACGACCCAATTATACCCGCAAACTCTTTCAGCGGGATGGGGACAGAGGTCTTTTCCATCGGTGATCCCGGAAAGGAAACGTCGTTAAAATACAAGAGCATTGAGATCAATGATCAGGCAAAAGGCACTTATGAAAAGTTGTATTTTTTGAATAATCGCTTTTGTGGAGGCGTTCTAATCGCAGATGTTTCAAAAGCGCCCAAATTGATTGAAGCATATAAAAAGCAAGAGTCAATTGAAAAAATGCTATAGAGAAAAGCTTCAAACCTAATCAAATAAACCTATTTAAGTAACTGTAATCCAAAAGGACTGCCTGGTCAGTCCTTTTGGATAATTTTTTTTAAGTAGTTCGTTTTGCCTTGAAAAATAAAATCGTGAGTAGTAGAACAACGATATCGGCAATGTCAGAAAATTCAAATTAAACAATTAATAAGCCGACCGGATCAAATTGAAAACAAAAACAATTTTGGTGCGGTAGAAAAAAGGAGGGTAGTTATGGATCATTATGGAGTACTTAGTCTTATCCCCGCCGCAATCGTTATCGTGACCGCCTTATTGACCAGAAGAACATTAGAACCTTTACTTCTTGGTTCTATCGTGGGTTATATCATCGTAGCAGGAAAAGGTTTTTTCTACGCATGGCTCGACGCGGTCTACACTGTTATGATGGGTGCGACAACAGCATGGGTCATTCTGGTGTGCGGTTTGTTTGGAAGTTTAGTTGCCTTGCTTGAAAAATCAGGAGGCGCAATGGGCTTTACCTCGATTACCGCAAAGGCAATCAAAAGCAGAAAAGCGGCATTGACCGGAACGTGGATCTTAGGAATTATTGTATTTATTGACGATTATCTCAATGCGCTTGCTGTTGGAACGGCAATGCGCAAAATTACCGACAACTACGGAGTTCCGCGCGAATTCCTTGCTTATGTCATCAATTCGACCGGGGCTACCGTCTGCGTCCTGATTCCGTTTTCGACTTGGTCCGCATTTATGGCCAGCCAACTGGAAGCGTCGGGAGCGGCTGCAGAGGGCATGGGAACAGCCGCCTATATCAGCACGATACCCTTTATCCTTTACGGTTGGATTGCGGTTATTATTGTGCCTTTGTTCATTTTGAAAGTCATTCCTGTGTGGGGACCGATGAAAAAATCGGAAAAGAGAGTTCTTGAGACGGGACAGACATTTCCCGATAGCACGCTTGCTATTTCACAAAAACAGGAAGAAAACCAAGTTGTGTACGAAAAAACTCCAAGAGCAATCAACTTTATTGTCCCAATGGTGGTTCTCGGTGTTGTATGCGTTGTCACATCGGATATGTTGGTTGGTGTTATTGTAAGTCTTGTCGTTTGTATTCTTATGTATCTTCCGCAAAAACTGATGAAACCTACTGAATTGGGAGATGTTTGCGTGGAAGGTTTTAAAGACATGGTACTCGTTCTTGCCATTGTCTGTGCTGCGTTCTTTCTGCAACAGGCGAATGATGCACTCGGACTTACACCTTATGTTATTGAAAAGGTGGAGCCGATCCTTAATCCTACCCTGTTGCCCGCTATATCTTTTGTCGTCATCGGTTTGCTTGCTTTTGCGACCGGAAGTTTCTGGGGTGTCGCGGCCATCGCCTTCCCAATCATCGTTCCTCTTGCCACTTCGATGGATGTCAATGCACTTGTTGCGTGCGGTGCGGTGATTTCGGGTGCGGCGTTTGGAAGCCATAGCTGCTTCTACAGCGATGCTGTTACCTTGACCTGTGCTTCTTCACAGATCCAAAACTCTGACTATGCAAGGACTGTTTTGCCCTTGCTCGTCCTACCTTTTACACTGGGGGTCATAGCATTTTTGATTATTGGGATTGCACTCTGATGTAATTGCTAGATGGATGTTCTACTTGGAAAGTGCCCCGAAAAGGGGCATTTTCAGTTGGCCTCTCGATCAAAGAATAAAATAAAATTGATCGGGAGGTTTTTTCTCATCCGTTTTTGAGCAGTTGGAATACTTATGGAGTAGTAAAAGAGTAGTGGTGTGTTAAATGATAGCAGACCCTATCCTTTCGAGGTATTTCTACTTATCATATATCTAAAAAAAATCACAAATACTAATAATTTATCTTTTCAGAATATTTGAATATAATTCAGCTTGAAAAACCTAATAAAGGAGGGGAAGGTCTATGTACGAAATCGTTATCCGTGGGGGAACCGTTATTGACCCAAAAACTGAAATCCAGACAATCGCAAATATTGGGATAAAGGACGGTATCATTAAAGCTGTAACGCGAGAAAAAATTTCCGGCAAAGAAGAAATCGATGCGACTGGAAAAATAGTATGTCCTGGCTTCGTAGACATTCATTCACACTTGCATTTCCCGTTATATCCGGCGTGGTTATCTGCAAAACAGGGAATCACGACCTGCTTGTCCGGGAACTGTGGAATCACAAATCAACTTCCGATAAAAAAATATCTTGATGACATCGAGGCACAAGGATACCCAATCAATTTTGCCACATTGATTGGACATTCTTGGAAACTGCGGGAGATGGTCGGCATCACCGATCCTTATCAAACGGCAACGGCAGATCAGGTTTCAAAAATGGTCGAAATTGCCGAACAAGCACTTGAAGAGGGCGCGTTTGGAGTTTCTTTCGGACTTGAGTATTCTCCGGGAGCAGACGAAGCTGAGGTTTTGCCGCTTTTTGAACTTGCTGCGAAATATGACAAATTAGCTCCGATCCATATCAGAACGGATGCGTTGGATTTTGCAGTTGGTCTTCGTGAAGCGATAGCGCTTATGGAAAAAACCGGAGCAAAGCTTCAAATTTCGCACCTAGCTTATCAATTTGGCGTACACCCGGAAGTCACGGAGATGGCATTGGTCATGATTGCAAATGCCGTAAAAAAAGGCTTGCCTGTAATGTGCGACTCGGGTATGTATGAAGCGTTTGCAACCTTCGTTCAGTCCGCTGTTTTCGATCCGGGGTGGAATAAACGTTATAATTGTGACTTGTCTGATCTCATGATTTCTTCGGGGAAATATGTGGGACATCGTTGTACGGAAGAAATCTACAACTATGTGCGCACGGAAGAAAGCGAAGCGGAAACAATTGGAACGGCTTTTGTAGGTGTGTTGCCTGACCTTGGGCTGGCAATCAAACAAGCTTATACTATGATCAGCACGGATGCCGGACTTGTTGACAAACCAGGATCAGGCCATCCTCAGGATGCCGGTACATTTCCGAGAGTATTTCAAAAACTCGTTCGAGAACAAGGTGTCCTGACAATGATGGAAGCAGTTCAAAAATCGTCGTGGATCCCCGCGCAGCGAATGGGACTTACGAACAAAGGTTTTATCGCTACTGGCGCTGATGCCGATATTGTCGTATTTAATCCAAAGAAGATTAGTGACAAGGCAGACTATGTAGGTGTCGGACAACCTGATGCGGAGCC
>JAQUUY010000144.1 GCA_028693645.1 Eubacteriales bacterium
CGTCCGGGCGGATATACAGTCCGATATAATCGTTTTTCAGAATATAATAGCCTTCCTGCTGGCTGGCGGTGACCCCACCGGCGGCTTTCGTCATAGCACCGACATAGGCGTAAGCCGGCGCAGGGATCAAGGATAGGACGATACTCAGAGTCAGGAATATCGCAAGTGTTTTTCTTATTGTTGTTTTCATTTTTTCTTTTCTCCTCCCCTTTTTATCTTTGTGCTCAAAAAAATAATGGATCCATTCCGTTTGAATCCAAATACAATAAGGAATTAAATATGTTTTGAATCCACCTGCAAATGTAGCATGCTGAACCGAGTCGCTTTTTTGAGGCAATCATGCTTGCACTTTGGTTTACATCTATTTCTACCGCAAACAAAGACTCCCGGTCAATTCATTCAGCTGAATGAATTGACCCGAAGTCTTTGTTTTACAACTCTTGGGTTTACTGTATTTTAGATTTTTTTTTGAGCGTGAGTTTTGAGATCAATTCGACTTGAGAGCTGCATCCTGTTTTTTTGTAAAGGCTTGAACAATAGGTATTGATGGTTCCCCTAGACAAGCCCAGTTCCAATCCGATTTCATCTCGACTCTTGGCTCGAATCAAAAGCTCCGCTACTTGAATCTCTCGATTGGAAAGCCTGTATGTCTCGTAAGACAAGTCCTCACTTTTTACTAAACTGTCCATGATGAGTTCTTTTTCTTCTTCTGCTTGAGCCTTACTCTTTTGATAACAAAGAACAATGCACAATCCAATCAAGACTAGCGAATTAATAATCGCCGCACCCGTCATTAAACGCCCGACAGAGGAATTCATCAAGCTTTCTGCAACAAACTGCGGCACTTCAAACAAGAGTTGAAGCAAAAGGAATCCCATAGCATAAAGCCGATATCCTTTTTTATTTACAAAGAAGATAAAAGGTGCTGTAAGTACAATCATTTCAAGCCCATTTGAACTAATATCAGATATCGGGATCAGCATCCGGATCATTTCCGACGAGGTTGGAATCAGTAGAGCCAAGAGAAACAGCCCTGAAAAACTACAGGTCAGGAAGTAAACAAATTTCCAACCCTTCCGGTCCAATAAAACCGCATAAGCAAGATAAACGATACCTGCCGTCAACAGCACGGGTATTTGCTTAATGAGGTTTTTTTCAATTTCAATATTGGTCCAAAAGATAATTGCAATTTGAGTGTTATATACGAATTGAAAAAGAAAGAGCACAACCATAATCCAATGTCGGCGGATTTTTTCACGAAACACTTCGAGGCTATAGATTTCATTATCCGGTTCGGGCAGCTTCCGCATTAGAAAAAACAACAGCAAGGACAGTCCAAGCAGTATATAAATAAGCGCCTCTTGTACTCTATTTGGTCCAAGCAAAATCAAGAGAACCGTTTGAAACAAGCGAATAGCAACCAAGCTTGTAATAAAGTAGTTTTTAATTAACGCGCGCATCCAATACAAACTGCTGATAAACACAGGAGCAAAAGCCATATGAAAAAGCAGCAAGAACACATCCAGCAACAGCCCTGTGGACAGGGCGATGCCTCCGACGGTGATGGCACAGGCCATTGCCGAATACACAGGCAAAGTTTTTCGAAGAAGAGGTTTCTTATCCAAAAGCCATGCTGCGGCGTAAAAGGATATTACATAGTAAACGGCATTTAGCCTTGAAGGAGTGAGCCATGCCGCCCTCTGCAATATCCAAGAGTCCGATAGCGGAAGGTGATAATAGTAATAGTAAAGTCCAAAACTAAGCAAAAAGCATAAAAACCCATAGATTGCTTTTTTTCTCGGTAGCGTCAGTGTCATTGTTCGTCTCCATAGCATGAATTCGGAAGTGAGATTATTTCGAAGGATTTTAAAGGGCTTCGAAGGGCTTCGAAGGGTTTCGAAGGGGCTCTTCAATTTAGGAAACTTCCCTTGTTAAGAGTTTATCATTTTGGCGCGATTAATGCAATCTGCAAGCCTCGTGAGCCGAGGCCGGAGTAGGCATACGACAAACTTTTTTGAAATCTAATACTCCGAGCAAGTCGCGGGCCGAGGCCGGAGTAGGCACACGAGATGGCTTGTCCGATATCAATACTCCGAGGATTTCCGCCGAAGCGAATTGGTATTGAAACGCGGACTTCTTGACAATTTCACTACTCCGAGCAAGTCGCGGGCCGAGGCCGGAGTAGGCATGCCGCTAACTTTTATCAAAATACCTACTCTAAGACCCTCAGCTGACAAGTTGCGAGTAGGCAAGCGAGACGATTTTTGCAATATCAATACTCCGAGGATTTCCGCCGAAGTTACTGGCCAGCGCCGGAAAAGCAAGGTTTCTTTGTTTATTTCGCTCATTTCCTTGCTTTTCGTAGTGTTGCTTTCGACAAATCGCCGGACAGCGCCGGAAAAGCAAGGTTTCTTTGTTTATTTCGCTCATTTCCTTGCTTTTCGTAGTGTTGCTTTCGACAAATCGCTGGGCAGCGCCGGAAAAGCAAGGTTTTTCTGTTTTTTTCGCTCATTTCCTTGCTTTTCGTACTGGTTTGTTCGACAAATCGCTGGACAGCGCTGGAAAAGCAAGGTTTTTCTGTTTTTTCTCTCATTTCCTTGCTTTTCATGCTGGTTTGTTCGACAAATCGCCGGGCAGCGCCGGAAAAGCAAGGTTTCTTTGTTTATTTCGCTCATTTCCTTGCTTTTCGTAGTGTTGCTTTCGACAAATCGCTGGGCAGCGCCGGAAAAGCAAGGTTTCTTTGTTTATTTCGCTCATTTCCTTGCTTTTCAGCTGGTTACTCCGCGCAAGTCGCGGGCCGAGGCCGGAGTAGGCATACGAGATGATTTGTCCGATATCAATACTCCGAGGATTTCCGCCGAAGCGAATTGGTATTGAAACGCGGACTTCTTGACAATTTCACTACTCCGAGGCAAACAGGCGCTGGCATTTATGCTTCGCTTTCTTTGATCGCCTTTATTACCTCTACAAGAGGGACTTTTTGTTCGCGGGCAATTTTTGCGAGGTTCTCATACTCCGGTTTCGATTTTGTAAGGCCATAACCGCTTCCCGTCTTGATGGGGATTTCACCAACAGGAGTTTCAACGGTAGTGATGATTCGATCAAGAGTGTAACGTTTGCCATCGTTTCGCCGCACACCAAAGCTGCTCGTATGCCGCAGGATCAACTGCGCCATAGAATCCGCATCAGACGGTTTGCATATACAAGTCAAAAGGACTCCCGGGCGATTCTTTTTCATCTGGATGGCTTGAAGGAAGACATCCAATGCTCCATTTTCAAGGAGAGTCTCGGTAGCGAAGGCAATTGCTTCTCCCGTCATGTCATCGAGATTGCAGGAGAGCTCTGTAATTTGACCGTTCGGACTCGTTCCTGCCGTTTCTTTCAAACTTTCGCCCGCTTTCAGAATTTCGGCGTCGCCGATGAAGGCACGCACACAATTCACCGCCGAAAAATCTTTTTTACCCATCCCGTAGCCGACTGCTTCAACGCTCATCTCAGGCATAGTTGTGAAGGCCTTGGCAAAATGCTTGAGCAAGGCGGCACCGGTCGGCGTGCAAAGTTCTCCGCGGATCGTCCCGCCATAAATTGGGACGCCCATGAGAATCTTTGCGGTTGCGGGCGCAGGCACCGGAAGGATTCCGTGTGCGCACTGGATCTGCCCGCAGCCAACATGGATAGGCGATGCCACAATTTGCTCGGGCGCGAGTTCTTCCATTAGGAGCGACACGCCCAAAATATCGGCAATCGCATCCATGGCGCCGACCTCATGAAAATGAATCTGC
>JAQUUY010000145.1 GCA_028693645.1 Eubacteriales bacterium
CTTTTTGCATCATGGCGGAAATCGAATCATTACCGATCACAGCAAACCCTCCTAAAATATTATTTTGATTTGTACCCAAAAATGCAGAAAACAAAACCAAGCCAATCAAAACTTATAAACTATTTTTATATATTACTTGTAGAATATTATCTTTTTGTATCTCTGGCAATTCGACGCGAAGATGTCGCAATAGTCAAAATCCTCTCCGGCAGTGTTAAAGGCAGGCATTTAGACGTTTTTGTCGCAATAATCAAAAATTTCGTACTTCTATATGCATTATTATAAATCTTCTTATCATTTTTGACAACTGATTCTTTGATATTTTTTTGATTTTTTGCTTTGTTTTCAATGTTTTTTTGCTGGTTTCTTGTTGCTGTTTGTGTTAAATTTAGCTTAGGAATAAACAGATTAGATTCTTTCTCATCCAACCCATCCTATGCGAATCTTATTTTCGAAAAAAAAATGTGCTTTTTTACTAAAAAAAATCGAATTTTGCTAAAGATAATCTCATAGCAGTCGATAATAGTTAAGAACAGTTTAGCCATTTTAACTCGGAAGGAGGTATCGCGACAATGGAAATCACTATTCTCAACAGTAACAAGAATATTCAAACCCAGAAACTCAACGACTTGTCGTCTGATCCCGTAAAGAAAATCACTACAGAGGAAACCGAAAAGTACGCTCAGAAAAACCAAGTCGACACTTCGGAGATTTCAAGTAGCCACTCGGGCAGCTTTGACGATAAGAAGCTCATGATCGCAAAATCAGCGATTCTTTATGATGTTACCGTTGGCACCTCGCCACAAAAAATCGAAGAACTCAAGACATCTGTCGACAACGGAACTTATGATGTCCCAAGTGAAAAGATTGCGGATGCCATCATCATAAAGGCATAGATCCCAAAAAGGGATCCGGGAGGAACTCACTATGCCAGAAGCAGTGAAAAAAACGCTTGATTCTTATAGCAAGCGACTTGACATCTTTCATGATAATCTCTCAGAGTATTTGGTCTTGTATCAAGATCTTATCCCTGTGCTTCGTAAGGAACTTGACTGCATCGAAAAAGGGAATATGCCCGGTTTGGATGAATGTCTTAAATCTTTGCAAGCACTGACTCTGAAAACAAAAGGCTTTGAACAACTGATTGATTCAGTCATGGCCGATCTTGGCATACAGGCAAACACGATGGCAGAGGCCATTCTAAAGTTCCCCGAAGAGCATCGCTTACGCTTTTACTCCTTGCTCGGTCAGTTTGAATTGGCCTTCAAGGAGATTGCTTTTTATCGAGATGAATGCCGTGTTCTTTTACAAACCAAGTTGTTCACCATAAACAGAACTCTGACCTTGCTCAATGCCGATACCGATATGACCGTTTACAGTCCTGATGCAAAGGGCTACCGGACATCATCCGCTTCTAAATCTTTTGAGCAGTCTATTTAACGAAAGGGGGTCGTTGCTGTGATTCCTTCCTTTGTACCTTTTCAGACCGCTCGCAGAGCGCTTGTTGCCAGCATGACCGCCATTACCGTCACCGGTAACAACATTGCAAATGCAAACACCGAAAATTATACCCGCCAAAACGTTGACCTGAATTCTATTTCCGGCAATGATTACGTCAAGCAATTCACTACCGGCAAGGACACTCCCGGACAAGGAGTCGAAGTAGCCAGTATTTCTCAATCAAGAGATGCTTTTCTTGATTCCCGCTTCAGAGAACAATCCGGCGAAGCGAGTAGATATGATACCTTTCTCAGCGGACTTGAGGAAACCCTCAGTGTCATCGACGAAGCAACGACCGACGGTTTGATGCAGTCGATTACAGACTTGGCTTCCAACCTCCAAAAATACTCTCAAATGCCGACCAGCAGCGATCTCGCTTTGGTCGTTCGTACTTCCGCAGAATCACTTACCGCTGTTCTCAATGCTTATTCCGAGCAGATTACCAACGTTCGCAAGCAAGCAGTCAGCGATCTCTCTCAAGTCGTCGTCGACAACACTTTCAATTCAACTGTCGAAAGCATTGCCGATCTCAACAAAGCAATCAGAGAAGAAGAAATCAGCGGAGAAACTCCCAACGAACTATATGACAGGAGAAACGCTTTGATTGATAAGCTCTCCGGTCTTGCAAATATAAAAGTCATCACAACGAGTGAACAGATTACCGAAGATAAAACCATCCCCAACATCAGCATATCGATTTATGATCCCAAATCGGGAATTGATATCCCGCTCATCGACAAAGCATCGTATAATACGATTTCCGTCGAAGAATCGACAGACGGCAAAGGCACTGTTTCTATCATTATGAGCAGCAGTTTCGGAACCAATGACGGAAAAGATATCACAGATTCCTTTTCCGGCGGTTCGATTAAAGGGTATGTCGATTTAATTAACGGCGAAGGCAGCTATGCGGATGCGGCGGCCGGAGAAAACATCGCCAGCGGTACCTTATATTATTTGCAGGCACTCGACACCTTTGCTACCAATTTTGCCGAGACCTTCAATTCTTTAAACGAGAATCCGGCGGGAACGGCAAAGGATCTTTTTACCGGAGGAACCGGAGCCACTGAAATCACAGCACGAAATTTACAGATTTCCGAAGAGTGGAGAGACTCCGCAACTTACATCACAACGACGACAACCTCCACCTCAGGAAGCGGAGAAAACCTGCTTCGTATGGTCAACGCGTTAAGTGACAAAGTTACTTTTTATGCAGATCCCACAGATCCCACCTCCGAAGTACTCTTCGAAGGTTCCTTTAGCCAATATACTTCTGCCCTCGTTGCGGAATTGTCCTTGCAGGTAGAATTGAACGGAAACTTCTCCGCTACGGCAAATACTGTCCTAAACACATTAAATGATAGCAAAGAAAATATTTCCGGTGTCGCAATCAACGACGAAGGAGTTAACCTGATTGTTTATCAGAAAGCATATGAAGCTGCATCACGTTATTTTACAGCCTTAGACGAGGCGATGGATACTATGATCAACCGCATGGGCCGTGTCGGGCTCTAAGTTCTGAAAGGAGGTTGTTGTAATGCGTATCACCGATAAAATGAGCGCCCGGAATTACATGAAGAATTTGAACTCTCTGTCGACCACATTAAACACACTCAATACGAAGGTGTCGACAGGAAGAAGTTTTTTGAAATCATCCGAGGATGCCGCCGCTGCGATTAGAGCGTATAACATCAGAACGCAGATCTCAAAGAATGAGATGTATCAGGAGAATATTGCCTATGCGCAGAGTTCTCTCACCGATTCCGAATCTTCTTTGAACCAAATCAACCAAATTGCACAGGAAGCTTCTACCAAGATTCTTTCTGCGAAAAATACGACGAAGAGTTTAACCGAGCGTACAATTATAGCAAATGAGCTGTCCCATCTTCAGGCAGAATTGCTTTCTACCTTAAATTCCTCCTCGTCAGACGTCTACTATTTCGGAGGCACCAATATTGATACGGAACCCTTCACGGTAGTCGATGGCAAGCTGAATTACAACGGCGCTGTCTTGGATAACGTGGCAGAAGGTTCCGCCACCGAAAAAGCCTTGCTTTCCGATTCGCGCTATCTTGATATCGGATTAAACGTAGCCTTTGACGCCACGACCGGAGAAATAGATAAAAGTACCGTTTTCTCCTAATCCATTACAGGACTCAGCATCACAGGCTATGGCAAAAGTACGCTTTCCGACGGCTCTACCGTTTCAAACAATTTGTACGATTTGCTCGGTTCAATGATTAACGAGCTGACAAAAAGCGATATCGAA
>JAQUUY010000146.1:0-1808 GCA_028693645.1 Eubacteriales bacterium
CCCTTGTAGCTGATTTGGGTTTCCTGCGAGATAAAATTTGCAGTCACCCCATAGTATAATTTCGGAACAAAATTAGTGATTTCTTGTTCTCTGTCAACGATCAAACCCAAAACACAGGTCATTACTCTGCCAATGGGGATTACAGACGACTTTTCTTCCTTAATTATTTTTGACAGTTTTCTTCCATATTGGCAAGTATATATCCTGCTAAAATTCATTCCAAAGAGCCAATCTTCTTTGGCTCTCCAATAGGCGGCCTCTGCAAGAGAATCATACTCAGTGAGATCTTTGGCTTCCTCGATACCTTTTTTCACAGCTTCTTCGGTCTGCGAAGAAATCCAGACCCTTCTCGCCGGTTTCTTGCAGTCGCTTTGCTGATAAACCAATCGAAAAATGTATTCTCCTTCGCGCCCACTATCTGTGCAGGCATAAACAACATCAACATCTTCTCGCTGCATCAATCCTTTAATCACATCAAATTGCTTCGAAACGCCTTTATTCTCTATTACGATATACTTATACTCACTGGGTATAATGGGGAGATGTTCGACCTTCCACGATTTGTATTCAGGGTCGTACGCATCAGGATACGCCAAAGTCACGAGATGCCCAAAACACCACGTGATGATTGATTCTTCTGTTTCTGCATAACCGCGCCCTCGATCTGCTGCAGAAATCTGCATTTTGAGGACATTGGCAAAGCTCGCGGCAACGGAAGGTTTTTCAGTTATATATAATTGTTTTTTCAATTTTTATCCTTTGATCGACTATCAATAAACTCTTTCCTATCCTACCACATCAAGCAAGTAAAATGCTATTTTTATCTTAGTAATGTACGAAATCAAAAATCAAAGAAGCCGGCGGTTAGAGCACAGCCGGCTTCTTTGCAAAGTGTTCGTTTCTTCTTATTCGCCTTTGTTTGTCAGTTCACCGGAAGCAACCAGTTGATCCCATTTTTCAATGATTGCGGGGATGACTTTGTAGAGATCTCCTACAATGCCATAGTCTGCAACTTCAAAGATTGGTGCATAAGGATCTTTGTTGATTGCTACAATGATATCGGAATTCTGCATTCCGGCAAGATGTTGGATCGCGCCGGAGATACCGCAAGCAAAATAGATTCTTGGTTTGACGGTCGTTCCGGTCTGTCCGACCTGATGAGAATGGTCGATCCAACCTGCATCGACTGCGGCTCTCGAAGAACCGACAACACCGCCGACTTTATCGGCAAGTTTTTTTACAAGATCAAAACCGGATGGGTCTCCGAGTCCGCGTCCGCCGGAACAGATAATTTCTGCATCTGTCAGGGAAACGAGTTCTTTCGCCGCTTTCACGATTTCGATGACTTTTGTTCTGATATCAGAATCCGAAAGTGCGTATTTGACCTTAACCAGTTCGCCCTTTTTGCTCGGGTCCTTTTCGAGTTTGCTCATGACGCCGGGTCTGACGGTCGACATTTGCGGTCTTTTCTTGGGGCAGATAATCGTAGCCATGATGTTTCCGCCAAAGGCCGGACGAGTCTGTTTCAAGTTTTTATCCGGATCATTAGGATCCATTCCCGTCGTATCGAGCGTCGTATGCGTCTTCAAATAATTGATGTAGTTTCCGGTGTTGACATCAAGACGAGTACAGTCCGCGGTCAATCCGGTGTCGAGCCTTGCAGCGACTCTCGGTGCGAGGTCTCTTCCGATATGTGTTGCTCCAAAGATTACGATTTCCGGCTTGTACTCATGGATTGCATCGGTCAAGACCTTTGTGTAACCATCGGTTGTATAATTGGCAAGAAGCGGATCATCAATCTGATAGAC
>JAQUUY010000146.1:1908-3732 GCA_028693645.1 Eubacteriales bacterium
TCGATTGCCTGACGACCTGCAAAGATCAAATCATAATCGCCGATTTTTCTGACAGCCGCAGCAAGTGCATTTGAAGTAGCCCAAGTATCCGAACCGCCAAGCGCACGATCAGAGACCAAGATTCCTTCATCGGCGCCCATTGCCAAGCATTCCATCAAGAGATCTTTTGCCTGCGGAGGACCCATACTGATGACGGTAACATGAGTATCCGGATACATATCTTTGATTGCCAAAGCTTCTTCCAGTGCGTTTGCATCATCATGATTCAAGATGCTTGGTACGCCTTCTCGTATTAGTGTATTTTTGACCGGGTCGATTTTAACTTCATTGGTATCCGGCACTTGTTTTGCGCAGACAATTATTTTGATTGCCATCTTACGTTCCTCCTTTTGACTTTTTTTCCGAAGATATTCACAGCAAAAATAATTCTCTGGCCTTCAGATCAAATTTGAGTTATTGGTTTTTAGGTTTAATTTTCAATGTAAGCATCAACAGGATGCCCACCGCTGCGCAAGCCGCTGCGATGATGAAAGCAGGAAACATCAGGTCGATATTATCCACAGCAAGGTTTTTGAAATATCCTGCAATATAGGATGAAATGACTGCTCCCACTCCAAATCCCATCAATACCATTCCATAGTTTGTTGCCATATGCTTTGCGCCAAAGAGATCCGCCGTCAAGGACGGGAAGTTGCTCAAGAATCCACCATAGAAGAAACCGATGAATCCAATCAGTACGAATATCCAATACCCATTTGCCGCAGATACAAGCAGAGACATGCAGCCCGATCCCATAAGAAGAATAATGATTGTTCTTTTTCTGCCGATTTTATCAGACATTGTTCCCCAGAAAAGTCGGCCCATTGAATTGCATAAGGAAATGATCAGCACCCCTACCATTGCAACTTCAGTGAGTCCCTTCGCAAAGGCAATCGGTTTTGCAAAGCCAATCATCATGAGTCCGCCCATGCAAGCCATCATAAACGCAAATGCCATAATATAGAATTCTTTTCTTTTCAGGACTTCGCGTGGGGTAAGATCCGGAATCGTACTGGCACTGACTGCGCTTTGCGTTGAATCACCGGCAATCGCTTCCGGGGGATTCTTCATGAAAATGCCGCCAATCGAGCATACGACGATAAAAATGATACTCAATACTCTGAACGTTGGTTGTTCTCCAACAGCTGCACCGCCAAAATGTCCAATTAAGGCTTCGAGAATCGGAGTAAAGACGACACCGCCAAAACCCAGTGCCGATACAATAAGTCCCGTGACCAGTCCTTTTTTCTCAGGATACCATTTTTGTGCACAGGCAATCGTGGTTGAATAGGTGAACCCCATTCCGAGTCCTCCCATGACTCCGTATGATACCCACAATAACCAAGGTGTGCTTGCCGTCACAAAGGAAGCAATCAAAAAACCGCTTGCTAAGATGATACCTCCGGCGATTACTACTTTCCGGGTAGAGTATTTCACCGCAAGTTTTCCGCCTATGATGCTTCCAACAGCAAGAACAAATAGCAATAACGAGAAGGTCAGGCTTGCGGCAGCATTATCTCCGTTAAAAATGCTTTGTGCAATACCCGTCTGAAAAAGGCTCCAGACGTATGCAATACCCAGACACATCTGGATCGCGATTGCCGCAATGATCGGCAATACTCTGTTTGGTGTTTTCAAATGATTTCCTCCTGGTTAA
This sequence comes from Eubacteriales bacterium, assembly GCA_028693645.1. Taxonomy (GTDB): domain Bacteria; phylum Bacillota; class Clostridia; order Peptostreptococcales; family Anaerovoracaceae; genus STD2-154. The sequence goes on from JAQUUY010000146.1 coordinate 3,605, forward strand.
TAAAAAGGCCTTTGCTAAAATTAGTAAAGGTCTTTTCCTTTCCTTGACAGTAACGTGTTAATGATTTGAATATTCAGATAATTGCTCTCTCTCCCAAAGTGAAATTGGTCGAAAGTTTGTTTAGTTTA
>JAQUUY010000147.1 GCA_028693645.1 Eubacteriales bacterium
CTTGAGCGCGAAAAGATCGAAGCAGAGTACAACGAATTGATGAAGATGATCGCCTGGTATCAATCGGTTCTTTCCGACGAAACGATTCTGAGGAACATCATAAAGGAAGAACTTACCGAGATCAGAACAAAATACAGCGACAAGAGGCGCACAAAGATTGTTGCCGATGCCGAAGAAATTGAAGAAGAGGACTTGATCCAAGAGTCAAAAGTCGCCGTGACCTTGACGCACCTTGGATACATCAAGCGTGTTTCCGCAGACACATATAAGACGCAAAAACGCGGAGGCAAAGGAGTTACCGGACTCACGACAAGAGACAATGACTTCGTGAAAAACCTTTGTATCACATCGACACATGATTACCTTATGTTCTTCACGAACACAGGAAAAGCTCACAGAATCAAGGCTTACGAGATTCCGGAAGCACAACGGATGGCAAAAGGAACGCCGGCCATCAATTTCCTCCATTTAATGCAGAGGGAGCGGATTACCGCCGTCATTCCCATTCAGGATTTTGCCGCCGAAAGATATTTAATTGCGGTCACGAAAAAAGGTATTATCAAAAAGACGGCCCTTTCGCAGTTTGACACAAACCGAAAGACCGGTTTGATTGCCGTCAGCTTAAAAGACGATGACGAATTGATCTGCGTAAAAGAAACGACCGGCAACAGCGCAATCCTTATCATCACAAAACACGGCAAATGCATTTGCTTCAGCGAAGAAGATGTTAGGCCGATGGGTCGAATCGCAGGAGGCGTTCGCGCAATCACGCTCGACAAGGGCGACGAAGTCGTTGCGATGGAACTCGCAGATCAGGAAGGCCAACTTTTGGTTGTCACGCAGGCTGGATATGGAAAACGTACCAACCTCAAAGAATACAAGCTCCAAGCAAGGGGCGGAAAAGGTCTTTTGACCTATGACAAGGGTAAGTTTGGAAAGACAGGAGAACTTATCGGAGCCATGGTCGTGAATGAACAAGATGAGATTCTTTTAATCAACTCTGACGGGATTATCATTCGAATCAAGACGGAAGAAGTTTCCGTACTGAGTCGAGCAACACAAGGGGTCAAAATTATGAGAGTCGCCGATGATGCCAATCTGATTACCTTGGCAAAGGTAATCCGTGAAGACGGGGACGAATTGGACGATGATGATTCCGAGGAAACCGATGGAAATGCGGCGGCCGAGGGACAAATCATTCTCGAAATAGAAGAAGAGCAGTAGTTTTTTAAGCCCGAAGCGCTTGTTTGCAACAAGGGTTAAACGGGTATACGGTTCAGGAGGACACAATCATGGCACTTCAGATCCAAAAAAGCTTTGACCAGGAAGAAAACCAATGGAACATTTTTCCCGCAGGGGAAGTTGACATCGCGACGGCTCCGGCCTTCCGTGTCGCTTTGGACGAAGCGTTTCGTGAAAAACCAGGCAACATGACCCTTCATTTCGATGACCTTGGGTACATGGACAGCACCGGCCTTGGTGTAATCATTGGAGCGTACGGCAGAATGAAGGAGAACGGATATCGTATCGTTCTCAGCAATCCGCAAGAAAACATCCAAAAGCTTCTTCACATCACAAGCTTAGACAAGATCTTTTGTCCCGATAATTGCGAAAAGTAAAAGGAGAACACCATGACTGATATTTTTAAACTTTCAGTCCCGGGGAAGCCTGAGTATGTAGGGACTGTCCGCATGGCAATCTCTTGCCTTGCCAACAATGTCGGGTTTGACATCGAGGCGATTGAGGACATCAAGGTTGCTGTTTCAGAGGCTTGCACCAACGCCATCTGTCACGGGAAAGACAATAACGGGATTTTTGAAGTTTTCTGTGAAATGGAAAAAGGAAAACTTGTCGTCTCCGTGGTCGATCAAGCCGGAGGCTATGACAAAAACAAATATTGCGAACCTTGTTTATCCCTTCCAAAAGAAGGGGGATTAGGCCTTTTTATCATAAGATCCTTGATGGATGAAGTTGATATTTTTACAGAACTTGGCGCAGGGACAAAAATAAAAATGGTCAAGTATGCCAGGTAGTTTTCTACCGAGAAAGGTGCTGTTAAATGACCTCAGGAGCACAGGTGTCCAATAAGGAGCTTTTTGAGGATTACAGCCATTCGAGGGACGTTCGGATCAGAAACCGACTCGTCGAAAACTACCTCTATATGGTTGACATCCTCATCAAAAAATACATGAACAAGGGCGTGGATTATGACGATCTTTACCAGATCGGAGCCATGGCTCTGGTTTTGGCTGTCGAGCGTTTTGATCCGCAAAAAGGCTTTGAGTTTACAAGCTTTGCGACCCCGACAATCATCGGGGAGATCAAGCGATATTTTAGGGATAAAGGCTGGGCGGTAAAAGTTCCGAGAAAGTGGAAAGAGATTTCTTCCAAGCTTCCCTCGGCGAAAGAAACGCTCGGACAAACGCTGGGGCGCACGCCAATGATCGCCGACATCGCCGAATATCTCGGATATTCCGAAGAGGATATTCTTGAAGCGATGGAAAGCGGGCAGGCCTATGGGACCTATTCGCTGCAGCAAACGTTTGAAGAGGGCGGAAATGAAGGCGAAACCTCAATGTTTGAGCATTTTGCCTCAAGAGAAGAAGTCGGATATCGAAACTTTGAGAATGCCGAACTGGTAAAAAACGTGCTGCGAAAGCTCTCAGAGCAGGAGAAGAAAGTGTTTCAACTGCGCTTTTTCGATTCAAAGACACAGCAAGAGATAGCGGATGAAATGGGCGTTTCGCAGATGACGATCTCCCGGCTTGAAAAAAGGCTGAAGGATCGCTTCCGCGAAGAATACTATAGATAATTTTGGCTTCGGGAGGAAAAGGGTAATATGAAACGTGTTTTTTCAGGTGTTCAGCCAACGGGGAATATCCATATTGGAAACTATCTTGGTGCGCTGAAGCAATTTGTTGAGCTTCAAAATGAAAATGATTGTATCTACTGTATCGTAGATATGCATTCCATCACCGTTCCGCAGGATCCAAAAAAGTTGAAGCAAAACATTTTGGATGTTGCGGCTTTGTATTTGGCGGTGGGGCTTGATCCAAAAAAATCAATTATATTTGTACAATCTGAGGTTTCCGGCCATGCAGAATTAGCCTGGGTCCTCATGTGCAATTCGTACACGGGAGAACTCTCCCGTATGACGCAATTCAAGCAAAAAAGCAAAGAACAAGAGTCCGCACCCACAGGTCTGTTTACCTATCCGATCCTGATGGCAGCGGATATTCTTCTATATGACACTAATATCGTTCCGGTTGGTCATGACCAAAAGCAGCATATCGAGCTGACGCGGGACATTGCGCTTCGTGTGAATCATACCTACGGAGACACCTTTGTCGTGCCGGACGGAAGATTTTTGAAAGAGGGCGCACGCATCATGTCACTCGATGATCCCACCTCGAAGATGAGCAAGAGCGCAGAAAACATTCACAGCAGAATCTCGCTTCTCGATGATGCGGCAAAAGTCAAAAAATCCATCATGAGAGCGACGACGGATTCTGAAGGAGAGGTGCGTTTTTCCGTGACCGAAAAACCGGGAGTCAGCAACCTGCTTACCATCTACAGCGTTTTTTCAGATACTCCGATTGCAAAATTGGAAGAGCAGTATCAGGGAAAAGGATACGGCGATCTGAAAAAAGACTTGGTCGAAGTCGTTTGGAACAATTTAGAACCCATCCAAAAGCGTTACCATGAGATTCGCGACTCCG
>JAQUUY010000148.1 GCA_028693645.1 Eubacteriales bacterium
TCCGGCCTCGGCTCGCGACTTGCTCGGAGTAGGCAAACTGTTAAAAAGTGCGCGTTTCAATACTCCACGGCTTCGGCGAAAATCGTCGGAGTATGCATACGGACAAATTATTTCGCTGTGCCTACTCGCGCCTCATCACTCCAGCGCAGCTGAGTAGGCAAACTGTTAAAAAGTCCGCGTTTCAATACCATTTGCCAGTTCGCCCTATTTGAGGAACGCCAGCTCCTGTTTGCCGTAGAAACCGTCCGAGTTCGAGAATGCACCTTGGCTTGCTTGACTCGCTAATTTTATGGACATTCGAAGGCAGTAGGAATCTACAAATCAAAGATTTGTGATTCCCTTGCATGAGTTCACCAACTATTTGTTCCACAAATAGGGTGAGCTACCAAGCGGTTTCCAAGGTAAATAGGGCTGGCGTTGATGAATTAACTGAAAAGACCTCCCCACGCGTGGAGGAGGTCTTTTCTATACTTCGGTTTTATTCGTAACGCAAGGCTTCTATGGGGTCGAGTTTCGCTGCTTTTCGTGCAGGATACAGTCCGAAGAACATACCGACAATCGCCGAAAATCCAACAGCGATAAAGATGACCGCCGGTTGGATTGATACCGAGATGTCGGCAAAACTCATGCCGATTGCAGCAATGGAAACACCGAGCACGGTCCCGATTAAGCCTCCGATTGCCGAAAGGATCATCGCTTCGATCAAGAACTGCATGAGAATGTCCTTTGTCCTCGCTCCAAGAGATTTCCTGATTCCGATTTCCTTGGTTCGTTCGGTGACAGAAACCAGCATGATATTCATGATGCCGATTCCCCCGACAACAAGCGAGATTGCCGCAATTGCACCGATGGCAAGAGACAAGGTGCCAAGCAATCCATTGATCATGTCAAGCTGGGCTTTCGCAGACTCAAAGGCATACAAGCCTTCTTGCTTTCCTTTGATCTTTGAAAGGTAATTCGTGATTTCCAGTCCAAGGGCCGCGGGGTCTTTGTTCGGATCGACATATAATTCAATGTATTGCAGCGACGCTCCGGGCTGCTGAACGATACTGTAAGGAATATAAGTCGGATAGTCCTCACTTGGCATCATGCTGTCAAAGATACTTTTTTCTTTCTTATATACGCCGACCACCGAAAGATCCTTCAAGTCCCCGTTGATACTTACACTGAACGTCTCACCAACGGCATTCTCCTTGTTGAAAAAATGCCGCGCCGCGTCTGTATTGATGACGATGCGATCACGTGAACCTTCAACATCTTTTTTATTGATCATTCGGCCATAAACGAGATCCATCTTAAAATAATTGTTATAATCGGCGCCAACTCCGTTCATTTGAAGGTTGCCCTCTACTCTGCCTACTTTCACTTCGCTCTTGGCCGAGACGGAAGGCGCGATATAAATGATATCTTCTCCAAAACGAGTTTTTAAAGCTTCGATGTCTTCCATCATCAACAGGTCAGATTCTTCGACCCAATCGTTTTCCATCTTGTTCCAGTTGACATAAATGTACATTGCGTTTTTACCGAAGGTGCTGAATTCATCATCCATCACGCTCTTGGCGGAAGACCCAATCGACGTAATCGCGATGACCGAGCTAATACCGATGATGATACCGAGCATCGTCAGGAAAGATCGCATTTTATTGCTTTTGATGGCGGTAAGCGCCAATCGGATGTTTTCGATTATAAGCATGCCGACACCTCCCCTTCGTCGTTCAGACCGGTCCCCTCGGAAGGTGACGGGTTGCTGCGAAGGCATTCATCGTTGAGAATCTTTCCGTCACGGAAAGTGATGATGCGGTCGGTGTATTCTGCGATATCGCGTTCATGGGTAACAACGATTACCGTGTTTCCGGACTCCCGATTGAGTTTTGAAAAAATCTCCATGATTTCGACCGAAGACTGGGAATCCAAATTCCCGGTCGGTTCGTCCGCGAGTATAATCGGCGGGTTGTTTGCAAGCGCCCTGGCGATTGCGACTCGTTGTTTTTGTCCGCCTGATAATTCGTTTGGCATGTGATCAGCTCGATCGGCTAGCCCAACCTGCTCAAGCAACGCAAACGCTCTTTCTTCGCGCTCTTCTAAACGGACACGCCCATAAATCATCGGCAGTTCCACATTCTTGAGTGCGCTGGTTCGCGGGATCAAATTAAACGATTGAAAAACAAAACCCAGCTTTCTGTTCCTCACCGAAGAAAGTTCATCGTCGCTTTTTTCCATGACGTCAACGCCTTCGAGATAATAGTATCCTTCTGTCGGACGATCGAGGCAGCCAAGGATGTTCATCAAGGTCGATTTTCCCGAGCCTGAAGCACCCATGATCGCAACATATTCGCCTTTGTTTATCGTCAAATCGATATGGCGCAGCGCGGCGACTTCGATCTCGCCGTTTTTATATACTTTGGTCAGATCTTCAATCCTGATCAATTCTTCTGTTGTCATGCGAAACGCCCCCTTACTGAGTAAGGGAAAGGACTTCCATCCCGTCCGCAAGATCAAAGGTTGGCGAAAGAACGACCTGATCTCCGTCTTTGAGCTCACCGCTCACGAGTTCTGTATTGAAGTCACCCTCGACGCCAAGCGTTACAATGACTTTCTTCAAGACAGTGCCATCAAGTTTGAAAACATAACTGTCTCCACTTGCCGGATCCTCCAAGATGGAATCGATAGGAATGGCTAAAACAGCGGATTTTTTCTGTATTTCTATTTTTGCCTTTGCCGTAACCCCGGCAATCAAACCACTGTCGCCCTTGATAACATCAATCTTAACAGGAATGACCATCTCCGTAGTCGTTGTGTCCTTTTTTTCTCCCGTTGGAGAAATTTGTGATACCACACCCGAAACACTTGTATCTCCGAGCATTTCCGCGGTAATCGTTACCTTTTGTCCGACTTTTATCTTACTGATATCGTATTCGCTGATTTTGACGTCCATCTTGAGGTTTTCAAGATCTTCAATCACAAACATCGGCTCATTGGATTCTGTATCGTTTGCGTACTGGCCCAGGTTCACATTGACTCTCGTCACCGTTCCTGCGATGGGGCTTCTAATATTTGCTTTGTCATCTACGTCAAAAGCACGCAAGCTGATTTGATCGCTTTCATACGCATGCTTTGCACTCAAATATTCTTTTTCGGAAAGTGCACCCTGCTCATACAGCGACTTTGAAGAATCGTACGCAAATTTAGAGTCCGCAAGCGTTTTTGCGGCCTTTTGGGCTTCTCTCTCTAAGTCTTTCGCGTCTAAGGTGGCGAGCAGCTGATCCTTCGCAACGACATCACCTTCCTTGACCAAAATCGAGGTGATTTCATAATTGCTTGAAGAAGCGACGTCTGCTGAAACAGAACCGGAAATGGTTCCTTTGATTGAAACAACTTCTTCAACATCCATCACGGAGACCGTGCCGGTATTAACAGTCGGCATGACCGGTCCGCTGCCAAGAGCTTTTGGGACGATGACCACTGCGGCAATCAACAAAACTACGATGGTGCCGATAATGATCCGTTTCTTCTTTTTTGACTTTCCTTTTAACTTTGATTTTTCTTTTCCAAATCGTGGCTTCTCAGCCGTTTCTTCTTGCGTAGCCTCTGTGGCTTCCACAGCGAAATCAGCGGCCATTTCCCCTTTGCCGCTTTCTTTCTTTTTTCCCCTGAAAAACATCTCTAATTTCCTCCTTTTGTTTTAAGTTATATTATTTTTTCCCCATAACAA
>JAQUUY010000149.1 GCA_028693645.1 Eubacteriales bacterium
CCTTTTTTCGACATTCCGTTCCTCCCGATTGCGGCAAGCTTTCCTTGCGTTTGAAAAAAACTCCACTATAAGAAGCTTATAGTGGAGTTTCTATTGTTCATCAGCGTTTTTTATTCTTCATCATGTTTATGAGCTTCCGCGATGATTTTCTCAGCCAAATGCATCGGCACTTCTTCATATCGTGCAAAGTTCATTTTAAAAGAACCTCTCGCCTGGGTCATGGAACGAAGATTGATCGCATACTTAAACATCTCAGCTTGCGGTGCTTCGGCGATGACTTTTTGTCCTCCACCAGCTTGCGGTTCCATACCAAGGATTTTTCCGCGTCTCTTATTCATATCGCCCATAATATCTCCCATGTATTCATCGGGGACCTGGACTTCGATATGCATAACCGGTTCGAGCAAGATTGGTTTTGCTTCCACAATTCCTTTTTTGAAGGCTAATGCGGCCGCGATTTTAAATGCCATTTCATTGGAGTCAACATCATGATAGGACCCATCATAAAGGACCGCTTTGACGTTCACAACCGGGCAGCCTGCGAGAGGACCTTTGTCCATACATTCTCTCAAACCTTTTTCGACTGCCGGTACATAGTTTTTCGGAACAGAACCGCCAAACAGTTCTTCTTTAAACTCAAAGACTTCTGTCGAAGGCGAGAAACGGATGTGTACGTCGCCATACTGACCGGCGCCGCCGCTCTGTTTTTTATGTTTTCCTTGTACATCAGAGCTGCCTTTGATGGTTTCTCTGTATGGGATTTTTTGATCGACGAGTTCAACCTCGACGCCGTATTTTTCTTTTAATTTTGAGGTGATGATGCCAATTTGAATTTCGCCCTGTCCGCCAAGCAATGTCTGATGGGTTTCTGCGTTTCGCGTCATTGCAAAAGACGGATCTTCTTCCATTAGTTTGTGCAGACCATTGTTGATCTTGTCCTCATCGCCCTTTGCTTTTGGCACAACAGCCATGTAAAGAGAGGGCTCAGGGAATTCAATCTTTGGAAAGCGAATGTGCTTTGCTTTGTCACAAAGAGTATCTCCGGTCTGGGTGAACTGGAGTTTTGCGGCAGCAACGATGTCGCCTGCCGAAACCGTACCGGCTTCGCTTTGGGTTTTGCCGCGAAGGAAGAAAAGTGCTCCGAGTTTTTCAGGCTTTTCCGCTCTCATATTGTATAACTCAACGCCCTGCGCAAGCGTGCCGGAAATGACTTTTAACAAAGAAATCTTTCCAACAAAGGGGTCGGCAATTGTTTTAAAAACAAAGGCAGAGACGGGTTCTTTCGGATCACAATTTCTGGTAATCGGTTCGTCGTTCGCATCAAACCCTTGATATTCTTTATTCATTGTTGGCGCCGGAACATATTTTACGAGTTCAGTTAAGAATTCTTTGATTCCGCTTCCATCCATTGCACAGGCAACCATAACCGGTGCAATCATACGGTGTGCAATACCGCCGACCAATCCGCGATTAAACTCTTCATCAGTAAAGCTGTCACCGGCAAAATATTTTTCGAGAAGTTCTTCGTCACTTTCTGCGACAACTTCCATTAATGCATCTTTTTCTTCATCAGTCAAAGGCTCTTTGATTGTTACCACTGAGCTTCCAAATTTTGTTTTGATTGCTTCAATGACCTTTTCAACATCAACATTTTCTTTGTCGGTTTTGGTGACAAGAAAAAAAGTCGGCATATTGAATTCTTTGCAGGAATTCCAAGCTTTTTCGGTTCCTACCTGAATCCCGGACGAAGCATCAACAAGAATGACTGCCGCTTCTACCGCACGCAGTGCTGAATCTACTTCTCCGATAAAATCAAAATAACCCGGAGTATCTACAAAATTGATCTTGACCTTATTGTACTCAACAGGGACTATGGTCGCGTTAATCGAATAACCCTTTTCAATTTCCATTTTGTCATAGTCGGATACGGTACTGCCATCTTCGACCTTACCGATTCGGTTGATTACGCCGGTACTGAGTAGTGCTGCTTCAATAAGCGTTGTTTTACCTGCGCCGCCATGCCCGACAAGCGCAACGTTTCTGATCATATCTCCAGTGTAGCCTTTCATCAATGAACCTCCTATTTCTATTGAGTACTGTTTTATTTTGAAATCATTGCGAGCAATTTCACAGTGGTATAATTATATCATTATAGGATACGTATGGCAAAAGAATTTTCAGTCTTTTTGCTTCCGCGAGGAGGGCAGCCGTCCACTAAAAACAAGCAATTCATTCAACTTCCGGCACAAATCGAAAAACCACCTTCCTAAAGCAGAAGGTGGTTTTGATTGTATTGATATTTTTTTAAAATTCAGCCGTCTTCGGTGTTCTGGGGAACGGCAGCACGTCGCGGATATTGCTCATTCCTGTAAGGTACATAATGATTCGTTCAAATCCAAGTCCGTAGCCGGCATGTTTCACTCCGCCGTACTTTCTGAGATCGAGATACCACCAGTAATCTTCTTCGTGGAGTCCTAGTTCTTTGATACGAGATACCAGAACATCATAGCGCTCTTCTCTCTGGCTTCCTCCGATGATCTCACCGACGCCCGGAACCAGAAGATCCATAGCGGCAACGGTCTTTCCATCCTCGTTTTGTCTCATATAGAAGGCTTTGATCTCCTTCGGGTAATCGGTGACAAACACCGGTTTTTTAAAGATTTGCTCTGTAATATAGCGCTCATGCTCCGTCTGAAGATCAATGCCCCATTCGACCGGGTACTGGAATTCCTGCCCTGATTTTTTCAAAAGTTCGACTGCTTCCGTATACGTCACTCTTCCGAAATCGGAATTAACGATATTGCTCAGGCGATCGAACAGCCCCTTGTCAATAAAGTCATTAAAAAACTCCATTTCTTGTGGCGCTTTCTCGAGGACGTAGCGAATGACATATTTAATCATATCCTCTGCGAGACGCATGTTGTCGTTGAGATCAGCAAATGCGACTTCAGGTTCAATCATCCAGAATTCCGATGCATGTCTTGCGGTATTTGAATTTTCCGCACGGAAGGTCGGCCCAAACGTATAGATTTTTCCGAACGCCATCGCATAGGCCTCGCCCTCAAGCTGACCGCTTACCGTCAAGCTTGTTTCTTTTCCGAAAAAATCCTGGCTGTAATCGATTGCACCATTCTCGCTTTTCGGTAAATCATTAAGGTCAAGCGTCGTTACGCGGAACATCTCTCCCGCACCTTCGCAGTCGCTTCCCGTTACAATCGGCGTATGCACATAAACAAAATTGTTTTCCTGGAAAAAGCTATGCAACGCAAAAGCCACCAAAGAACGTACTCGGAACACTGCCGAAAACGTATTGCTTCTCGGGCGCAAATGGGCAATTTCTCTCAAGAATTCAAGGCTGTGACGTTTCTTTTGCAAAGGATAATCCCCGTCGGAGGCTGCCTCTATAACAATCTGCTCTGCTTTGAGTTCAAAGGGCTGCTTCGCGTCCGGAGTAAGAACAAGAGTGCCGATAATTGTCAATCCGGCAGCAATGTTCACTTTTGCAATCTCGTTAAAATTGCTAATCTTGTCTTCTTCATATACGACTTGGAGTGATTTGAAACAACTCCCATCATTCAACTCGATGAATCCAAACTTATTTGAATTTCTGTTGGTTCTGACCCAGCCGCTGACGCAGATTTTCTGATTGCCAAACGCACTGGCATCTTCATATATTTTTTT
>JAQUUY010000150.1 GCA_028693645.1 Eubacteriales bacterium
TTTAAAAAAAATGGCGAACATATCGTTCGCCAAAAATTATATCGTATTTTACGCTTAAAATCAAAGTTTTTCGGTCTTAGAGATAATTCATCGGGTTTTGAACCACTCCATCTTTACGAACCTCAAAATGCAAATGATATCCTGTGGCTCTTCCGGTGATTCCTACCGTTGCGATTTGATCGCCCTTACGAACAACATCTCCTACAGATACAGACATCGTATCGCAATGTGCATAATAGGTCGAAATCCCGTTTCCATGTGATACGATGACAAGATTTCCATAAGAACCCTGATAGCTTGCCTTTGTAACGACGCCGTCATCGACGACATAGATAGGCGTACCTTTTGGGTTTCTGAGGTCAACGCCGGTATGACGCCCACCGCCTCGAGATCCATAAGCCGAGGAAATTTCGATTCGGGCGACCGGGCTACCAAAACTTCCGGTTCCGACCATGGAAGAAAGTGATTTCGTTCCCTGCAATACGGTTGCGGGTACCGGTTCGCTCACTACCGCCGAGGCGATTTCCGTTGTTGAAACAAGAACACCATTTTCTTTCACGGTTTCTTTTGTTACTTGCTTTTCGCCATAGGTTCCGGCTACTTTGACACGGGTTTCGCCTTTATATAAAGTTTCTGTGCTTTCATAGGAAGTGGCATATTCAATCTTTTCGCTGGCAACCAAGCGCTCTGTCAACGTCAGATGGAGATATGGTTTGACTTCGAACAAATTAAGGGTGGTTCCGATTTTGAGACAATCAGGATTTGCATTTGGATTAGCCGCGGCCAATTCGCTGACTTTCATTCCGTTTTTTTGTGCAATCGTCCAAAAGCTATCTCCGGACTGAACGGCATAAGTCTTTGGTTCTTTTGTACCGGTCAAAATCGTGGTAACAGCTTCCTGAACAGTCAAAGGTTTTAATCCCTTTTCTGTTGTTGCTGCGATATCAACTGTTTCCTTATAAGCTACATTGATGATTTCAGAACCTTTCGTCTGGTAAGCGAGGGTAACAGCATCAAGAACAGCTTCTGCTTCTGCTTCGTTTGCCACAACAACAGCAGGTTTTCCGTCAATGACGAGGGAACAGAAATTTGAATTTTTTTCTGTCATGTTTGCTGCATCAGCAGACATGATACGTTCTGTAGAAACGGCGCCCTGCGTGAACGCGAGGACCGTGCAGAGCAAGACGGTTGATAGAGCATACGCTCCAATTCCTATTTTATGTTTAACAGGCATTGTGGAAAAAGTCACTTTAACTTTTTCTTTTGCCAAGTCGATAACGTTCTTAATTAATTCTTTGTCTATGTTCGTTCTAATCATAAGCACCTCTTATTATTTCTGATTGCTTCGATAGTTTTCTACCCGTTTTTTATAAAACTCATGTGCTAATATTACAGGAATATTACAGGGAAGTCAAGGAATTCGAGCGTTTTTCACAAAGCCACCTCTCGTCAAAAGAGAAAACCGTTGATAAATCAACGGTTTTCTTGGTTCGTTAGTTTTCTAACATTCAGATTATTCAGATACCTGACATAAGGTGACTTTTTTCATCACTTGAGGTTTTTTAGGGTTGTCACGGGAGTCTCGGTCAACCTTCACGATGGCATCGACAGCTTCCATTCCTTCAATCACCTTTCCAAAAGCCGCATATTGGCCATCAAGATGGGGCGCTGAAGCGACCATGATGAAAAATTGGCTCCCCGCTGAATTCGGAGCCATGCTTCTCGCCATCGAAAGAACGCCTCGGTCATGCTTGATGTCGTTCTTGATACCATTTGAGGAGAATTCTCCGGTGATATTGTGGCCCGGTCCACCCATACCTGTTCCGTCAGGGCAACCGCCTTGGACCATGAACCCGGGAATGACGCGATGAAAGTTCAACCCGTCGTAAAAGCCTTTTTCGACAAGTTCTGTAAAATTTGCAACCGTCAGCGGTGCCGCTTCCGGATAAAGTTCTACTTTGATCACATCACCATTTTCCATTTCGATCTGTACTAAATTTTTCATAAGTTCCTCCTGCTGTTATTATATAAAACCTTGCCTGTCTTATGATCGGCGGTTCCATAACATATGATATCGATTTTCTTATTATATATCATTTTCTCTGAGTCGAAATGTTTTTCTTTTTGTTTCGCTTCTGCCGCTCTTTTTTCGTTCTGTAATAAAGCAGCGCAACTCTTCTTTTAAAAAGGCGGGGTAAACATGCAAAAGCTCATCGATTTCGTCCAAGCTCAAGAAACGCAATTCACGCAAAACTTGCTCCTGCTCATCAAACTCAGGATCCTTGCCCAGTTTGGGGTTGCCAGAGATAATCTCTGCAGAAAAGAAATTTACAAATCTTTGTCCTCTCTTTTCGGAGACTTCTTCGACATGCCACAGCAAGTCTTTCACGCAGATTTGAAGGCCCGTTTCCTCTAGGACCTCGCGTGCAGCTGCTTGTGCCGCATTTTCGGATTCCTCAATCCCTCCGCCGGGAAGCATCCATATCATTTTTCCTTCATGCTCTTGACAAACCATTAAAACTCGGTCCTTTTGGTCAGGTACCAAGACCCGAACTCCCCCAAACCACATTTCTTCCACCTGCCTTTGCTTTGTACTTTCTACTTTATAAATAACGCGCCGCAGACTCCCCCGACAAGAGTCAGTAAAATCGGATTCATTTTAAACTTTCCAAATAAAAGCACGACTGCTGCGAAGAGAACGATAGGCAAGAAACTTTCTTTTGGATGCATCAGCATCGATTCCTGGGCCAAGAGAACCGCCGCAGCTGCTAACAAACCCGCGGTTGCCGGTCTTATCCCGCAAAGCACCGCCGAAAGTGTTTCACTTTCGCGATAACGGTCAAGAAAACGCAGCAACAAATAAACCAAGAGAAAAGAAGGCATCACTACCCCGATTGTCGCACAGACCGCTCCGGCAATTCCCGCATACTGGTAGCCTACATAAGTAGCCGCATTGATTGCGATGGGACCCGGTGTGACTTGCGAGAGTGCCACCAGCTCAGAAAATTGTCCTTCATCCATCATGCCATAGCTCTCTGAGGCTTGATAAATCAGGGGCAACATAGCATATCCGCCACCAAAACCAAAGATTCCAATCCGAAAAAAAATCAAAAAAAGTTTGAGTAACGCCATCATGGCCGTTCACCTCGTTTCTTTGATTGATAGAGATATTCAAGATAACCCGCAATCCCGCTTGCAATGATTGCCCAAACTGCATTGACTTCAAAAAAAGCAACCAGCAAAAAAGAAGCGACCGCTAATAGAATACCAAAAAAGCCTTTTGCCGTACTTCGAGCAATCTGCCACGCAGTCACTGTGATAAGGCCAACAGATACCGCCTTGATTGCCGCAAGCGCTCCCATCAAATAATGGTTTCCTTGATACTGACCAAGAAAGACAAGAATCAACAAAATCGAAAAGAATGCAGGGAGGACCATTCCAAGCGCGGCCGAAACGGCTCCCGCATCTCCTTTTATTTTTTTCCCGATAAACACTGCCGCATTCACGATGAGTGCCCCGGGTAAAGACTGACAGAGTGCGATGCAGTCTGTCATTTCTTCTTCGTTCATCCATCCTCGAACCTTCACCGTTTCATGGCGAAGTGCAGGGATCATAGCATATCCCCCTCCGAACGTAACGGTTCCTATTT
>JAQUUY010000019.1 GCA_028693645.1 Eubacteriales bacterium
AGCAGCACCCGCAGCAGCTCCTGTAAAGGCTGAGGCTCCGGCTACGGAAGCCACTGCTGACGTTTCCGAAACGAAAGCAGAAGAATAATAGAAAGTGAAAGGAGGAACTAAACGATGTTAATGCCAAAACGCGTAAAACGTCGTCGTGTCCATAGAGGAAGAATGAAGGGCGTTGCAACCAAGGGGAATACGATCACCTACGGTGTTTACGGACTCGTTTCTCAGGAATGTGGTTGGATCACCTCGAATCAGATAGAAGCCGCCAGAATCGCGATGACTAGATCCATCAAAAGAGGCGGAAAGGTCTTCATTAAGATCTTCCCCCATAAGCCTGTCACGAAGAAGCCTGCCGAAGTCCGCATGGGTTCCGGTAAAGGTGCTCCCGAGTATTGGGTAGCAGTTGTTAAGCCGGGTAGAGTCATGTTCGAGATCGAAGGCGTATCGGAAGTCGCAGCAAGAGAGGCTTTAAGACTGGCTGCTCACAAGCTTCCGGTAAGATGCAAGTTTGCCATCAAAGGTCAGGAATTTGCAGAAGGTGGTGAAGCATAATGAAGTTGGAAAAAATCAGAGAAATGAGTGAAGCTGAACTGAACAACGAAGTTACGAAGCTGAAGAAGGAGTTATTCAATCTCCGCTTCCAACAGGTAACAGGACAGCTCGAAAATCCCATCAAAATGAGGGATGTAAAAAAAGATATTGCAAGAGTAAAAACGATCTTGAGAGAAAAAGAACTCAAGCGCGCTGAACTGTAAGGAAGGAGGATGTGGTTATGGAAGAAAGAAACAGAAGAAAGACCAAAGTTGGTCTTGTAGTGAGCGATAAGATGGATAAAACAATCGTCGTTGCTGTGGAAGACTTCGTAAGACATTCCCTTTACGGAAAGTCGGTGAAGCGCACAAAGAAATTTAAGGCTCATGACGAAAATAACGAATGTAATATCGGCGATAAAGTGAGAATTATGGAAACGAGACCTCTCTCCAAGGATAAGAGATGGAGACTCGTCAATGTAATCGAGAAGGTTAAGTAGGAAAGGAGGCAACGATCATGATTCAGACAGAAACAAGATTAAAGGTTGCTGACAATTCCGGCGCAAAAGAATTATTATGCATCCGTATCCTCGGCGGAACAAGCCGTAAGTACGCAAGCATAGGAGATATTATCGTATGTGCTGTTAAGGTAGCAACTCCTGGTGGCATCGTTAAAAAAGGCGATGTTGTCAAAGCTGTAATTGTTCGGACAAAGACAGGTGCCAGACGTGTGGATGGTAGCTATGTGAAATTTGACCAGAACGCTGCAGTCATCATCAAAGAAGACAAAAACCCTGTTGGGACTCGTATCTTCGGCCCTGTTGCAAGAGAGTTGAGAGACAAGAACTTCATGAAGATCGTCTCTTTGGCTCCCGAAGTATTGTAGGAGGTGTGGAAGATGCAGATTAAAAAAGACGACATGGTGCTCGTGATCACCGGTAAAGATAAAGGTAAAAAAGGCAAGGTTTTGAAAGCAATGCCCAAAGAAGACAAAGTCATCGTTGAAGGCATCAACATTCAGACCAAGCATCAAAAACAAACGAGAAAAGCAGCAGCTGAACTGAAGCATCAGGAAGGCCCGATTCATGTTTCGAACGTCATGTTCTGGGACACTAAGGCGAAAGCGCCTACAAGAATCGGAGTCACCACCGCTGACGGACAGAAAAAGAGAGTATCCAAAAAAACGGGCCAGATATTGGACTAAAGAAAGGAGGGAACAATCTTGGCAGCTAGACTGAAGGAAACATATAAAAGCGAAGTATTTAATGCTTTGATGGAAAAGTATAAATATAAGAATGTCATGGAAGTACCTAAGCTCGAAAAGATCACCATCAATATGGGTCTTGGAGAAGCAAAGGAAAACGCAAAGATCATGGAAACTGCGGTTCAGGAAATTGCTACTATTACGGGGCAAAGACCGGTTGTAACCAAAGCAAAGAAATCCATTGCGAACTTCAAGGTAAGACAGGGAATGCCTGTTGGCGCAAAAGTGACCCTCAGAGGAGAAAATATGTATGAATTTGCTGACAAGCTTTTCAACATTGCGCTCCCGAGAGCAAGGGACTTTAAAGGCGTCAATCGCAATTCCTTCGACGGCAGAGGAAACTTCTCAATGGGTATCAAAGAGCAGTTGATTTTCCCGGAAATTGTCTACGATGAAGTAGACATGATTAAAGGAATGAATATCGTATTTACCACGACGGCAAAGACCGACGAAGAGGCTCTAACATTGTTAGAACTCTTAGGCATGCCGTTTTCGAAATAACGAGGAGGTACGAAAGTGGCAAAGACATCTCTAAAGATAAAACAGCAGAGTAAACCCAAGTTTACAACAAGGGGCTATACAAGATGCAGAATTTGCGGAAGACCCCATGCATACTTGCGGAAATACGGCATCTGCCGTATCTGCTTCAGAGAATTGGCTTATAAAGGTGAGATTCCCGGCGTCAGAAAAGCCAGTTGGTAATCCATTAGGAAGGAGGTACAGTTAATATGACTATGACAGATCCTGTAGCAGATATGCTCACCAGAATCAGAAATGCCAACACTGTAGGACATACGACCGTTGATATTCCTGCGTCCAAGATGAAGAAAGCGATTGCTGACATTCTTGTCGCCGAAGGATACATCAAGGGATATGATATCATAGAAGAAGGCGTTCAGGGCACTCTCAGAGTGCATATGAAATACGGCGCTGGTAAAGAAAAAGTTATCAGTGGAATCAAAAAAATCTCCAAACCCGGCTTGAAGGTCTACGCAAAGAGCTGTGATGTACCGAAGGTACTTGGAGGGCTTGGCATCGCCATTATCTCCACATCAAACGGGATGATCAGCGACAAGGAAGCTAGAAAACTTGGAGTTGGCGGAGAAGTTATCTGCTATGTATGGTAGGGAGGAAGAAGAATGTCCAGAATAGGTAAAAAGCCTGTAATACTTCCTGCCGGCGTTGAGGTCAAAGTTAGTGACACAAATCTTGTCACAGTGAAAGGACCGAAAGGCGAACTGCAGGAGCAAATCAGCAAAAAAGTCAAAATCGAAAACAATGATGGTGTGATAAACCTCACCATTGATGGAGATGACAAAGATTCGAGATCGGCTCACGGCCTTTCCCGGACTCTGATCGATAATATGGTAGTAGGCGTCACCGCTGGATTTGAAAAGAAACTCCAGATAATCGGTGTCGGTTACAGAGCCGAAAAGAAGGGCGACGATCTTGTGATGCAGCTTGGCTATTCTCACCCGATCGAAATGAAGGATCCCGATGGGATCGCGACAGAAGTCCCTGCACCAACAGAAATCATCGTTAGAGGTATCAGCAAAGCGGTAGTCGGAAACTATGCGGCCATCATCAGATCAAAAAGACCGCCGGAACCCTATAAGGGCAAGGGCGTCAAGTATATTGATGAAGTCATTCGCAGAAAAGAAGGCAAGACCGGTTCTAAGAAGAAATAGGAAGGAGTGGAGAAAATGGCAAAAAAAAGCACAAGAAATGACAAGCGTGTCGCCAGACATGCAAGAGTCAGAAAAGACGTTTTCGGTACTCCTGAAAGACCGAGACTTTGCGTATATCGTAGCATTTCCAATATTTTCGCTCAGGTTATCGACGATGTGAGCGGAACGACTCTTGTCTCTGCGTCCTCATTGGACAAAGAACTGAAAGCCAGCATTGCTAACGGCGGAAATAAAGACGCTGCAAAAGTAGTGGGCGAAGAAGTCGGAAAAAGAGCCATGGCAAAAGGCATCGACACTGTATGCTTTGACAGAGGCGGATTCTTGTATCACGGCAGAGTAAAGGAACTCGCAGATGGCGCACGTTCTGCCGGTTTGAAATTCTAACAGGAGGAGGAAGAGAATGCGACAGAATATGATAGATGCATCGAAACTCGACTTGCAGGAATCCATTGTAAACATCCGTCGTGTCACGAAGGTCGTTAAAGGCGGTAAGAACTTTAGGTTCAGCGTTACCGTCGTTATTGGCGACAAAGAGGGGCATGTAGGTGTCGGACTCGGCAAGGCTCAGGAAATTCCCGAAGCGGTCAGAAAGGCCATCGAGGATGCAAAAAAGAAGTTGATCTACGTTCCTACCGTAGGAACGACAGTACCGCATAGAAGCCTCGGCATTTTTGGAGCAGGACAGGTTTTGATCATGCCCGCAGCTCCCGGTACCGGCGTTATTGCAGGAAGCTCGGTTCGTACCGTGCTTGAACTCGCAGGCGTCAAAGATGTCAGAGCAAAATCCATCGGCAGCAACAATGCCGGAAATATGGCTTGCGCAACAATCGAAGGTCTCAGAAGCCTGAAGACACTCGAAAGTGTTGCTCGCCTCAGAGGAAAAACAAAGGCAGAAATTCTTGGATAAGGAGGGAACGAAGATGGCTGATAAAAAAGTAAAAATTACCTTAGTAAAAAGCCCTATCGGCGCTATCCCCAATCACAAGAAGATCGTGGAAGCCTTAGGACTCAGAAAATTGAATCAAACTGTTGAGCAGCCAGACAATGCACAGATCCGCGGATCTATTGCAAAAGTCTGTCATCTGCTCAAAGTTGAAGAACTTTAAGAAGGAGGTGGCTAGCATGAAATTACATGAACTCAGAGCCCCCGAAGGTTCTACAAAGAATCGTAAAAGAAGAGGCAGAGGAACCGCTACCGGACAGGGTAAAACCGGTGGTAGAGGTATGAACGGTCAAAACTCAAGAAGCGGCGGCGGCACAAAGCTCGGCTTCGAAGGCGGCCAGATGCCACTTTACAGAAGAATCCCGAAAAGAGGATTCACAAATATTTGGAAGAAGGAATGGGAAATCGTCAACATTGACGCATTGAACGCCTTTGAAGACGGCACCGAAGTTACACCGGAGCTTTTGCTGGAAACAGGAATTGCCAGAAAGCTTGCGGACGGTATCAAAATTCTCGGAGATGGAATCCTCGAAAAGAAACTTACCGTAAAGGCTCACAAATTTAGTGCTTCTGCCGTGGAAAAAATTGAATCTGCCGGAGGAAAGGCAGAGGTGATTTGACATGGAAATGCTGAGGACAATTGCTAGGGCGTGGAAAATCGATGACATTAGAAAAAAGATTATCTTTACTCTATTGATGCTTCTGGTGTTTCGTGTGGGCTCAAACATCCCTGTCCCTGGTATTGATAGAAGCATTCTCGCCGATGTATTTTCCGGCGACATGGGTCTTTTGAGCTTGTTTGACCTGTTCTCGGGTGGATCGTTCAGCAATTTTACTATCTTTGCATTGAGCATCACGCCTTATGTTACAGCCTCAATTATTTTTCAGCTTTTGGCCATTGCCATTCCTCGTTTAGAGGCGCTGGCAAAAGAAGGCACCGAGGGCCGAAAGAAAATTGCACAGTATACCCGTTATCTGACCGTTGTCTTGGCCTTTGTTCAAGCGATTGGTATGTCACTCGGGTTATTTAGACAGGCGATTCCCGACAGAAGTTTTGGTACCATTGCCGTAATTGTTTTGACCTTGTCCGCCGGAACCGCATTCCTAATGTGGCTTGGCGAACAGATCAATGAAAACGGTATTGGAAACGGAATTTCCCTGATCATCTTTGGCGGTATCGTTTCGAGAGCGCCGAGCGCCATTCATACGACTTGGCTTTCTTATAAAGCCGGAGAAGTTGGCCTCTTATCGATTGCACTTTTTGTACTGTTTGCGGTGTTTGTCATTGTTGGAATCGTAATGGTTACACAAGGACAGAGAAAAATCCCGGTACAGTATGCTAAGAGAGTTGTCGGCAGAAAGATGTACGGCGGACAAAGCACACATATCCCAATGAAGGTAAACCAATCAGGCGTTATTCCTATCATCTTTGGAATGTCCCTGCTGCAGTTCCCGCTCACAATCACGTATTTTGTTGCGGGAAGCGGTTTCGCTGAATTTGTAGAAAAATGGCTTTCTCCTTCCGGAAATCCGGGTATCTGGATTTACAATATCTTTTATGTAATCCTAATCATGTTCTTTACCTTCTTCTATACTTCGGTTATCTTTAACCCAGTTGATGTGGCAAACAACATGAAATCAAATGGTGGATTCATCCCCGGAATCAGACCGGGCAGATCCACGATTGAATATTTAAATAAAGTTATGACACGTATCACTTTTGTCGGAGCAGTCTTCCTTTCATTGGTTGCCATTTTGCCGGCAATCATACAGGGTGTTTCTACACTGAATTTCAGCTTTGGAGGTACTTCTCTCTTGATTGCAGTCGGTGTTGGTTTAGATACCATGAAACAGCTCGAAAACCAAATGGTGATGCGTAACTACCAGGGCTTCCTGAAATAAAAAGAAAGCTCAAGGAGGGCGACTATATGTGCAGGCTTGTTTTACTCGGTCCTCCGGGTGCGGGGAAAGGTACCCAGGCAGTGAAAATTGTCGAAGAATATCAAATTCCCCACATCTCGACCGGTGACATTTTCCGTATGAATATTAAAGAGGGTACCGCGCTCGGAAAGAAAGCCAAGGAATTTATGGACAAAGGCGAACTGGTTCCCGATTCACTCGTTGTGGATCTTGTAAGAGATCGCTTGGAAGCCGAAGACTGTAAAAACGGATTCCTTTTGGACGGCTTTCCCCGTACGGTTTATCAGGCAGAAGAACTTGACAAATACTTGTCAGAAAAGAACCTGAACCTTACGAAAGTTATCGACATTTATGCCGGTGAAGACGTACTTTTTGAGAGAATGATCGGTAGAAGGGTTTGCAAAAACTGCGGAGCCCCCTACCACATCAAAAATATGCCTCCGAAAAAAGAAGGCATCTGTGATCGTTGCGGCGGAGAAGTGTATCAGCGTGCTGATGACACCGAAGAAACAGTAAAGAACCGTTTTGAGGTATACAATAAGCAGACAAAGCCGCTGGTCGAGTATTACGAAAACGCCGGAAATATCGTCCATATCGATGGTACAATCGGCCTTGAAAATGTATTTGCATCCATCGTTCGCATCGTAGGAGCATAAAATGATAATCATCAAGTCACCACAAGAAATCGAGTTGATGAAAGAAGCGGGAGCTGTGACAGCAAAGATCCTCAGGGATCTCCGCAAGTTCATTGTGCCGGGAATCACGACAAAAGATATCGATGATTTCGTTGAACAATCCATTTTGGGTAGCGGGATGATACCTGCATTCAAAGGATACAACGGATACCCGGCCAGTGCGTGTGTTTCCGTGAACCAGCAAGTGGTACACGGCATTCCCTCTAAGAAGTGTATTCTTCTTGAGGGGGACATTGTGAGTGTTGATACAGGTACGATTCACCGTGGTTATTTCAGCGATGCTGCGAGAACTTACTCGGTTGGATTGATTGATCCTGATGCAAAACGACTCATTGACGTGACACAGGCAAGCTTCTATGAGGGACTGAAATTCTGCAAGCCGGGTTTCCGGCTTTCGGATGTCTCCCACGCCATACAGACAAGGGTTGAAGAAGACGGCTTTTCCGTCGTCAGAGATTATGTCGGGCATGGGATAGGCAGAGCGATGCATGAGGAACCTCAAATCCCGAATTTCGGGACGCCGGGCCGAGGCCCGAGACTGGTTCCGGGTATGGTCCTTGCCATCGAACCGATGGTAAACGAAGGTACCTGGAAAGTATCTGTTCTGCCTGATGATTGGACTGTGGAGACGATAGACGGCAAACGATCTGCTCACTACGAAAACACAGTGGTCATCACAGAAGAAGAACCGCTGCTACTTACAACACTCGATGAAAGCTTAATGATGGAGGTGTGACTTATGGCAAAAAAGGATGCGATCGAAGTATTCGGAACGGTGATGGAAGCTCAGCCCAATGCCATGTTCATCGTTAAATTGGAGAACGGCTACGAGGTGCTTGCACACATTTCCGGAAAGATCAGAATGAACTTCATCCGGATCCTGCCCGGAGACAAAGTCAAGGTTGAATTATCACCCTATGATCTGTCCCGCGGGAGAATTACCTGGAGAGAAAAATAGAGGGAAAACTGCACGGGGATACCGGTAGCAAGACAAGGAGGAAGAAAAAATGAAAGTAAAAGCTTCAGTAAAGCCTATTTGTGAAAAATGCAAGATCATCAAAAGACACGGTAAGGTGATGGTCATCTGCGAAAACCCGAAGCACAAGCAAAGACAAGGCTAGATTGAATACCCCTTACGGGAGCGGCTGAGTTTTCCTGTCGGGAGACAGCGAAACACCGTGAGGGCGTTCAAATATATTTGAAATTACTACAGGCCGGACATTTGTTTGTTCGGCAAGATTTGCACGTATCGTGGAAAAGAAACTAAGAAGGAGGAAATAGCATATGGCTCGTATAGCCGGCATCGACTTACCGAGAGATAAGAGAGTGGAAATCGGACTTACCTATATATTTGGCATCGGAAGACCTACGGCAACGGAAATCCTTGAAAAGTCAGGAATCAATCCCGACACAAGGGTTAAGGATCTGTCTGAGGAAGAAGTAAGTGCGATCAAAAAGATTATCGATTCCGAGTATACCGTGGAAGGTGACCTCAGAAGAGAGGTATCGCTGAACATTAAGCGGCTTATGGAAATCGGCTGCTACAGAGGAATCAGACATAGAAGAGGTCTGCCTGTCAGAGGACAGGGCACAAAGACCAACGCCAGAACAAGAAAAGGCCCGAAGAAAACTGTGAGTAGAAAGAAAAAGTAAAGGAGGTACGATTACATGGCAAAACAACAACAAGTTAAAAAGACTGTTCGTAAAAAAAGAAGAGAACGTAAGAACATCGAACGCGGCCAGGCTCATATCCAGTCGACCTTCAATAATACTTTGGTGACGCTTACAGATCTTAGCGGAAACGCTCTTTCCTGGTCCAGCGCAGGTTCGCTGGGCTTTAAAGGCTCAAGAAAATCCACTCCTTTTGCAGCGCAGATGGCAGCTGAAGAAGCAGCCAAAGCGGCAATGGAGCATGGACTTAAGACGGTCGAAGTATATGTTAAGGGACCCGGATCCGGCCGTGAAGCGGCAATCAGAGCACTGCAGAGTGCCGGTCTTGAAATCAATATGATTAAAGACATCACGCCGATTCCGCATAACGGATGCAGACCGCCGAAAAGAAGAAGAGTTTGAGGAAAGGGAGGTGTTATTAAATGGCTAGATATACAGGAGCTTCTTGCAGATTATGCAGAAGAGAAGGTCAGAAGCTGTTCCTGAAAGGCGAAAGATGCTACGGAACAAAGTGCGCTCTCGAAAAGAGAAATTACGCACCCGGACAGCATGGACAGGCTAGGAAAAGCAAAATGACCGAATATGGTCTCCAGCTCAGAGAAAAGCAGAAAGCAAAGCGTTTCTACGGAATCTTGGAAACCCAGTTCAGAAATTATTTTGAAAAAGCAGCCAAAAAGAAGGGTATGACCGGTGAAAACCTGCTTGTCCTTTTGGAATCAAGATTAGATAATGTCGTTTTCCGCATGGGCTTTGCTTCTTCCAGAAAAGAAGCAAGACAGCTCGTTACACATAATCATTTTGTGGTAAATGGCTCAAAACAAAACATTCCTTCCTTCCAGGTGAAGGCCGGTGATGTCGTCAAAGTCAAAGAGAAGAGCACTGCTTCTCCGAAATTCAAAGAGATCAAGGACATGGCAATCAGCACTCCTTCTTGGATTAGCGTTGATACGGAAAAACTCGAAGGAAAAGTAATTGCACTGCCGACAAGAGAAGAAATTGATACTCCCATCGCTGAGCATCTCATCGTCGAGCTCTACTCGAAGTAATGAAATAGGGGTATCGACCCCGTTCCGGTGGTTTCTAAAACTATCGGTAGGGGTTCGATGGATCTGAGAATAAGGAGGGGTTTTACAATGATCGAAATTGAAAAGCCGACAATCGAATGCATCCATAGCGAAGAGGACAGAAATTACGGCAAATTTGTCGTAGAACCTTTGGAAAGAGGCTACGGAACCACTTTAGGCAACAGCCTAAGACGGATCCTTTTAAGTTCTCTGCCGGGAGCTGCGGTCACATCCGTGAAAATCGATGGAATCCTCCACGAATTTTCTACCATTCCCGGAGTGAAAGAAGATGTGACAGAGATTATCCTGAACCTGAAAAAGCTTTCGGTGCGACTTTCCGGCGAAAACACAAAGAAAGTCATCATCAATACGGTTGGACCGAAGGAAGTCACTGCGGCTGATATCATCGGAGACAGCGGTCTTGAAATCTTTAATCCCGGATTGCACATTGCTACCCTCGAAGAAAATGCGACTCTCGTTATGGAGATTAACGTTGCCAGAGGAAGAGGCTATGTGCCAGCGGATCAGAACAAGACCGAAAACATGCCGATTGCAGTGATTCCGGTAGATTCCATCTTTACACCCGTAAGCAGAGTCAACTTTAGTGTTGAAAACACAAGAGTTGGGCATGTGACTGACTTTGATAGATTAGTTCTTGAAATCTGGACCGATGGCAGCATCAATCCCGAAGAGAGCGTTTCTATCGGAGCTAAAATCATGCAAGAGCATTTAAAGCTCTTCATTGACCTTACTGATAGCATGGAAGCCATGGAAATCATGGTGGAAAAGGAAGAAGATCAGAAGGAAAAGGCTTTAGAGATGACTATCGAAGAACTTGAACTTTCGGTACGTTCCTTTAACTGCTTGAAGAGAGCAGCAATCAACACCGTAGAGGAACTGACCCATAAGAACGAGGACGACATGATGAAAGTTCGTAACTTAGGCAAAAAATCTATGGATGAAATCAAAAATAAGTTGGAAGAACTGGGACTTGGTTTGAAACCGACCGAGGAATAGCTAGAACTTTCAATGCCGAAGAATAAAGAAACAAGGAGGTAGAGCATATGCCGGGCTATAGAAAATTAGGCAGACCGACCGCTCACAGAAAAGCGATGCTTCGTAATCTCGTGACCGACCTGCTCCGCGAGGGCAGAATCACAACCACAGATTGCAGAGCGAAGGAAGCCAGAAAAATAGCAGAAAAAATGATTACACTCGGAAAGCGTGGAGATCTCCATGCAAGAAGACAAGCAATGGCTGTTGTCTTTGATGAGACTGTTGTCAAAAAGCTATTTGATGAAATCGCGCCAAAATATAGCGAGAGAAACGGTGGTTACACCAGAATCCTCAAGCTGGGTCCCCGTCGGGGAGACAGCGCAGAGGTCGTATTCCTCGAACTTGTCTAAGCTTTAGGAAATTAAAGCTGACAAGGCAAAACAATAAGTCTTAAGACGGCCCAGCGGGCAACTGCTGTGGTCGTTTTTTTATTGCGATAGTAAGCCGAACAAAAGCCAGGTTCCAAAGCAATTAAAAAACCCGCCACAAATGTAGCGGGTTCCTCTTTTGACTTCTATTAGGGAAAGGGTGATTAGAGCGGCTTTACGTTTACTGCGCGAAGCTTGCTGCTATTCTTCGGATCCGATTCGATGTCAAATGTGACCTTCTGTCCTTCGGACAAAGTTTTGAAACGATCGGAAATAATTCCGGAGAAATGCACAAATACATCATCTCCACCCTCATCATTCGAAATAAAACCAAAACCCTTGCTCTCGTTGAACCATTTTACTGTACCTTTATTCATCAAAGATACCTCCTTTTTTTGTGTATATTTCACTATAAAAAAATCACATGTCCTGACAAGTCAGTAATCGAAAATCTGACCTTACAAGCACATGTGTATCGATTCGTACAGTCAAAATATCAACCTCATTATAACACCGCCTTGGTTTTATGTAAAGCTATTTTTATAAACAGTATCTGTTGCACCAAAATACTGTGCCGAGTAGCCATATTTTCGTTGACAAACTTGCCTTGGCACGGTATCATATTCAAGTGACCGCGAGGTGTGGCTCAGCTTGGTAGAGCGCTACGTTCGGGACGTAGAGGCCGCAGGTTCAAATCCTGTCACCTCGACCAACTTCATTCAAAATGCTCTGTTGTACGGATGTGCGATGGAGCGTTTTTCTTTTTTGCCGAGTCGATTTAACCACTATTTAACCATGTTATTTTTTCCTAACATCAAAGAAATATATCGTCGATTGTGTCAATCTCGTTTTGATTTGACACGGTATTTTCCAAATGGTATATTGAAACGGCAATAAAAAAGGAGGATGTTTTCTATGAAAAAAGCTTTTATAATATTTATGATCTTAATGCTGACCATTTCTTTTTCTGCTTGTGGCAATTCCAAAGCAGAAGAGGCCGCTCCCGAGGAAGAACAGAGCACTGAAGCCCAAGACAGTCAAAGAAATTTTGAAAGGATTGTTCCGTTGAACCATGAAGAGTTGATGGGAGTCATTACTCCGGATTCAAGACTTTTGCTGACAATAAAGGAAGAAGCGCTGGGGGTCGTGATGCAGCCCTTTGAGGGAATCATAAAGAGGCCCGGGAATTTGCAACTGGTAGATTTAAGTTCCTATTATATCTATACCTGTTTGTTTTATCCTGCCGGCACATATGGTTCTCTTGATAACATCGCCAAAGAATACGGCGGAGAGATAGGGGTTAACGCAGCTGGGGAAAGTGTGGTCAACCTTTCTCTGGAAGATGCGGAAATAGAAATCAGTATCGCTGAAGAAGGGGCACCGGATGGATGGGAAAGCATTTGGTTTCAAATGAGTGCCAATGAGGAGCAGTACAATTCTAACCTGATCTCCTTGGTAAATGACGGGATTTATCCACAAGTATTGTTTGATACGATTCAATCCAACGAGTCTCCCATTATTTCTACTGTTCACTATATGGGACTTAATGAGTGGAACGACGACAACTATGTATATTTTCAGCCAACCCTCAGCCCGGAAGAGCTGCAAAAATTATCAGGGGAATTGATGGACGGATTCAGGGAAGCAGGATATGCCGAAGGGACAGTGCCGGACGAAGATGTCCCCGTTTTGGTAAAGTCCCAAGGGTTGAATAACGGTTATAATTCATTTACTTATGTTCTCAATGAGATGGAGGAAGACTCAAAGTGTGGAGTGGAGTACTACGAGGAATGGTAATTCCCATTGCCCCTTTGTGAGTTCAATTCTTGAAGAGGAAGCATAATTTTTACACGGAACACCCCGTCTTCGGCACTGAAAATGACCTGCCCACCATGTTCTTCTGCAATAGACACAATGCTTCGGGTTCCGTAGCCATGGCCCTCGAGGGCTGACTGGGGAAGGCCGGCCTTCATCCGGATTTCTCCTGCATAGGAATTATCCGTTGAAACCAAAAGTTTATTTTTGTGGATCTGCGCCTTAAAAGCTACCGTTTTCGTCTGCGGATCACTGCAGGAGGCAGCGGCGGTAATGGAATTTTCTAGGCTGTTGGAAAGCAAGGAGCAAAATTCTGTATCGCTGAGAGGTATGGATGCCGGCAACTTCGCATCCACCGACAGAATAACCCCCGTTTGTGTTGCTTTGTTGGAAAAGGCAGACAAAATCAAATTTGCCGTTTCATTCTCGCAAAAGCGAACCGGCGTGATGGTATCGATGTCGGACTGTGCTGTTTTGAGATATTCCTGGATTCCTTCCAAGTTTCCACTCGCAGCCATGCTTTGCAAAAATGCGAAATGATGCCGCATATCGTGACGATAAACGCCTGTACATTCCTGCAATCGGCGGAGGGTGCTAAACTCTGTTTTTGCCAACTGTAACTGGGCAGTCAGCATATCCCGTTCTCTTCGGGCTGCTGACTGTTTTTGGGTTTCGGCATAATAGAGAATAACAAATACGAAATAAAAAACTGACACGGTAGAGGGCATGAACTGTACTGCCCATTTGGTGCCTTGGTAAAGGACATCGGTGTAAATGGTGGTAACATAGTCGAAGGCATAGTAAAAAAAAGGCACCGCACCTAAAAGTATGCGGGAGGGAACGGACTGTTCCATGAGTTCACGGATGGAAGCGGCCACATAGCGTTTCAGGAAATAGTAGGACAGAAACACGGCGCTGATATAAAAAATGTGGTCCGCAACTCTGGCCCCAAAGGCGGCTCCCGCAAGAAAGCCCACCCAGCGCGGAGCCTGACAACAGAGATAAGCAGAAAGTACGCTGGCGACGGAAATCAGCCACGGACGTTTAAAGTACAACGAAAATAAAAGGATCATCGGCACATGGATGATAAGGGGATACAGTTTTGAGGTCATCTCGATGCCAAGAAACCACCAGAAGGCGGACTGGCTGATGAGAAGAACAATGCAGACCGAAACAACAACGATACGGTTCTTTCGCTCAGGGGATATGCCTGCGAAGAGAACCGAAACAGCAACGCCAAAAACCAGCGAAGAAGCAAATCGTATGAGTCCTGCCGCGGTTTCTAACATTTCGTATCCTCTCCTCTTTGTGTTGTCAATTCTTCTGCTTCCTCAAACAAAAACTGGGTGTAGGCAGTTCGAACCTGAGGATAAGTTGTTCGTGCTACCGGCACACGCCGCCCGGCGGCAGTCACGAGCTCACCTTGACGCAGCTCTCCGACCCATTGCAGGTTAACGATATAGGAACGATGCACCTTCACGAACCCCGGCCTTTTTAACAGTGGCCGCTCAAAATCAGAAAGCCTGCCGGGTATTTCCCGGTAAGTCCCGTCCGTCAGATAAAAATAGAGCTTTTTTGCGCTGACTTCTATGTATTCGATTTTAGCATAAGGCAGGGTAAAAACACTGGTCTGGGTTTTGATATGCAGGGCATCCTCCGGCCTTTTCAAATCGGCTGTCAGTTTGTCAAGGATGGGGAACAGCTTTTCTTCAGAGGCGGGCTTTAAAAGGTAATAGTGGGCACGGACGCTGTAGCTTTCCACGGCAAATTCCGGCGAGGAAGTGAGAAATATAATCTCAGTTCGGCTGTTGTGCTCCCGAATCTCCCGAGCAGCTTGAATGCCGTTGATTCCGGGCATCAGAACATCCAAAAGGAGCAAATCATAATTCCTGCCGCCCATGGAAGTCAAAAGCTCCGTAGCATTTTGAAAGCTCACATAGGAAAAATCTGCTTTTCGGTCATGCCGGTACGCTTCCAGCAAAGAAACAATCTGCAGCAGATCCCGGTTATCGTCGTCGCAAACAGCAATCTTCAACCCTCGTATCTCCCTTTCTCTTGTCTCCTGTTTCTCACCCGATTTGCTGAACAAACAGTCGGTGAATACATGTAATTATCTTACTATAATTTCTGTTCCACTTCAACCGTCGCCACTACCATTCAGGCCGAATCTGCTACCGTTCAGGCCGGAAATGGTTTCGGAACGGTTTTTTTGTTATTCTGTCGTTAAATATAATGAGAAAGGTGTGACGCCGTGTGCCCACTATAATAGCTTGCTTTGTTGCGGGCCTCTGTGTGGCGGGATTTTTGGCCATCTGGTTTGTTACTGCCTTTAAGGATCTTTCGGCAAAGCGAAACAGCCTTGCTGATCTGGAAGAGCAGCTGCATCTTCACGAAGCACTTTGGATTCAGGTAAAGGACAGCCTCGATGCTCACGCCTCTGCCGGAATGTTGGAAACAAGCCGGATGCTCTACAGGGAAGCCGCGAAGGGGTATAACCGTGTACTGCGCAAGCCCATGAATCGCATCCCCTCCCTGCTGTTGGGTTTTCGGACTGCGGACGAGGAGCATGGTCATCAGAACAAGGAGGAAAAACCAAATGAATAGAAGATTTTTAGGAATACTGCTTGCCATGTGCATGGTATTTGCCATCATGCCGGCAACGGCATTTGCTGCCGGCGCTACCCGAACGGTCGACTGTGAAACCTTTGTGGTGGAGATCTCAAACGTATATGCCATAGACAGCGCAAGTAAAAGCGCGACCGAGGGATACGTAACGACCTATTGCGTTGTGGTGCCCGCGGGAGCAACCATAAAATGCACAAAAAAAGCAGCTGACGCTCACTATGACTACCTTTTATGGCCCTTCAACAACATTACTTTTTCAGAAGGGCCCATGTACCCCTTGGTGGACTATGCCTGCCATTACGATGACGCCATCTATGTACCCTTTGCGCAAGGCGACACGATCACCACAAAAGTCAATAATGAGTATCTCTTTAGCAGTTGGCGGGGCGACAGGCTTTTTAATTTAAGGATCTTCGTCGTAGATGCGGACACACTGGTCCAGTTCGGCGGGGCCAAACCTCCCCATAAGCCGGCTTACAGCGGAAACGTTACCGCCGCGCCAAGCACTACCGATTTTGTCGTAAAAGGCAAAGGCCTGGATACGGTGATGGACGCGCCCCAGGTGGTCAAGCAGGCCTACGCGATCAACGGAACCAATTACCTCCAGCTCCGGGCCATCGCCACCCTGCTCAACAGGACCGCAGCGCAGTTCAACGTGGGCTGGGACGGTCAGTACGCGGTGATCGAACCCGGCAAGACCTTTACAAGCACCGTGACCGGAAGCAAAATGCAAAACACCAAAGACGTCCGCGGCAGCGATACAAAGTTCAAAATGAACGGAGAGGTCTTTTCCTTTTCCGATGCCCGCCTGATCAACGGCAGCACCAATTATATCCAGCTGCGGGAATTCGCCCAAAAGCTTTCCGGCACAGCCTCCCAATTCAATGTTTATTGGGATACCGCTTTGAAACAGGCGATCATACAGCCGGGGGCGCCCTACACCGGGACAAAATACGAGGAGGCCTCCACGATCCTGGAACAGATCACCGGAGAAGGAATCCTCCCCGACGGCGACTACTATATGCAGATAGCCGGAAAATTTGTCTACCCTGTAGCCGGTGGCCAGTACTGGCTGGAGCTGAAAAACGAGAGACCGGCGAAGCCCTTCAACATCAAGTTGATCAGCAATGATGAGGAGCGGGGTCCCCAGTATTCCATCGGCTATGACGGGACCTATATCATGCTGCCCGGATCCGTCGAGGGCGAACAGCTGCAATCCACCACCAGCAAAAACCCACATCCCTGGAGGATCAACCGTTATTCCTCCTTCTGCACCATCAGAGATTACGGCAACCAGAAGCTGCTTGTCGTCGCCGAAGGAAGCACCGGCGGAGGCAACACCACCGTGATCGGCAAATCCTCCCAGGGCTCCGCGCCGGACAACGG
The DNA here is from genome assembly GCA_028693645.1 of Eubacteriales bacterium. Classification (GTDB taxonomy): domain Bacteria; phylum Bacillota; class Clostridia; order Peptostreptococcales; family Anaerovoracaceae; genus STD2-154. The sequence continues at coordinate 17,023 of JAQUUY010000019.1, forward strand.
GAAAATCGTATTTTTCCAGGAAGCTTCTTCCGGCGGCGCAAAGAATACGGTACAGGTCAAGACCTATCCGGAGAAAACCACCTATGCGCTGGGAGAAGGATTTGACACCGCCGGCGTTCTGGCCGTGCTCCAAAGCGGAGGAACGGAAAAAGACATCAGCGGCAACGTCAGCTTCTACACCTCCAAAACGGTGCAGCTGACCCAGGGCCGCC
>JAQUUY010000151.1 GCA_028693645.1 Eubacteriales bacterium
AAACAGCTTCTGCCGGCGTCGCCGCAGGCGCAGCTAGGACAGGCGTCGGCAGAGCCGTGACCATTAATAGAATGGTCAAAAGAATGGAAATTGTTTTTTTCGATGGCTGAAACCTTTTTTTCATGATGCTGCTCTTCCTTTCATCGCCGCAGTTGCGGCGGTTTCATGGTGTTGCCGCGTTTTCATCCCGGTTTGAAAAAGCGACTGTTACCCGGAGCAAACAAAAAACTGCGGCAAATGCCACAGTCCCGTATTCTCTGGTTATTAACAGTAATCGTACTCCAAATTCCCGTCGGAGCCGTCTTTGGTCACATGCAGGTCTTCTGGCTTGGCGTATTCCCGTTTCGCTCTCCTTCCCGGCATATCATCCAGTGGTAGGTTGAACCTTTGAGCAAAACTAAACGCTTACAGCGGCGGGTCCGCGCAGGTTTCTCACCTGCTTCCCTCTTAGCCATATATTGGCGATGCTATACTGATAGATTTTGCTATGTCGGCACCAGGGTGCGTCCACGCAACTCAAATGCTGAAATTCAAGTCAAATCGTCTATCGACAATATACAGAACATGTAACTCTTTTATTTTGTTGTCTTTCATTATAAGGCGCTTGCCTTATCTTTCACCCTCATCCTATCAGCATTTCTTGCCTTCGTCAAGACGCCGACGCTCCGCACGATGTAGATACGCCACACCATCTAGATACGACACTCAAGAGAGTCAGTCTTCTCTTACTTTTTCTGCGATTTTCCTACTCTCGATATGTTCGCCAAGGCCACGGAGTATTGGTTCACGGCTTTTTCGAAAATTTCAATACTCCGAGCAAGTCGCGAGAAGCGGTCGGAGTAGGCATACAAGATGATTTGCCCGATATCAATACTCCAACGATTTCTGCCGAAGCGAGATGGTATTGAAACGCGGACTTCTTGACAAGTTTACTACTCCGAGCAGTCCGAGGTCCGAGACCGGAGTTGTCACAGCGCCATGATTTGTCCAGTTTGCCTACTCGGACGATTTCCGCCGGAGCCGCAGAGTATTGAAACGCGAAGTTCTTGACAATTTCAATACTCCGAGCAAGTCCCGAGCCGCGCGGAGTTGAAAAGGCAAGGTTTTTCTGTATTCTCAAGCTGTTTCCTTGCTTTTCATCTAAAACGACCCTCGTATTTCTCATTCGTTTCTAAAAAAGCAAGGTTTTTTTGCTTTTTTTGTTCATTTCCTTGCTTTTCGCGGCATTCCTTTTGCCAAATCGTGAATCGGCACCGCAAAAGCAAGGTTTCTCTGTATTCTCGCGCTGTTTCCTTGCTTTTCATCTAAAACGAACCTCATATTTCTCATTCGTTTCTAAAAAAGCAAGGTTTCTCTGCTTTTTCAGGCTATTTCCTTGCTTTTCGCGGCATTCCTTTCGCCAAATCGTCAATCTGCGTTGAAAAAGCAATGTTTCTCTCCATTTTCAAGCTATTTCCTTGCTTTTCGCGGCATTCCTTTTGCCAAATCGTCAATCGGGACCGCAAAAGCAAGGTTTCTCTGCATTCTCGCGCTGTTTCCTTGCTTTTCAGCTAAAACGAACCTAGTATTTCTCATTTATTTCTAAAAAAGCAAGGTTTCTCTGCTTTTTCAGGCTATTTCCTTGCTTTTCGCGGCATTCCTTTCGCCAGCCTTTCGCCAAATCGAAAGTAGATGCGTAGCGGTGCGACTTGCGCCTCTGCCTATTTTGTGGTAGTCTTTTTGTTATGAAGAACAATAAAAATCTTAGAGGCCATTTGGCTGCAACACTATGCATTATCGTTTGGAGCATCACTTTCATTTCGACGAAAATTCTTTTGCGTGATTTTTCGCCGGCGGAAATCCTGTTCTACCGTTTTGCCTTAGCATTTCTTATGCTTTTTTTGATGTCTCCAAAACCACTTTTGCCTCGCTTTGATCGCCGAGAGTTTTTATATGCGGGCGCCGGCCTTTGTGGCGTAACGCTCTATTTTATGATGCAAAATGTCGGGCTCACGTACACCACCGCCTCCAATGCGGGAGTTTTGGTCTGCGTCGCCCCTATGTTCACCGCTATTATTTCCAGCCTTTTGGGCTCCGGAGAAAAAATCAGGAAACGCTTTCTCGCCGGATTTGTCTTGTCTATTTTTGGTTGCTTCCTGATTTCCTTTAACGGCAGTTTTGTTCTGTCACTCAATCCCTTGGGAGATATTCTCCTGCTGCTTGCCGCTTTGGCCTGGGCCTTTTACTGTAATCTTTTGATTCTGGCGGAAGACGGAACGCTCACCTTAATTCAAAGAACTCGCAAGGTCTTCTTTTACGGCCTCGTCTTTTTACTTCCCGTTTTGCCTTTTTCCGATTTCACGTGGGGCTTTTCTCGTTTTTTGGAGCCAAGCTTGCTTTTCAACATTCTTTTTCTGGGGCTCGTCGCTTCGGGCGTCTGTTTTCTCGCGTGGAACTATGCCGTCAGTGTTCTCGGTTCTGTAAAATGTGCCGTTTACATTTATACAAATCCTGTGGTCACCATCTTTTTTGCAGCCCTGATCCTGCATGAAGCAATCACCTGGATTTCACTCCTTGGAACAGTACTGACACTTTTAGGTCTTGTCGTTTCGGAAGGAAAGTCAAAAGCTTCCCTTTCCGAGAAAAAGTAAACTGGCCGGCTATCCTTTGTGATTCGACTTCGCAATATAGTATGCGGCAATTCCGGTTGCTATCGTTATTACGACAAGCATTCCAAGAACAAGAAGCAACTCAAGATGCCGTTGCTGCGCCGCCACCTGATAGATTCCGATTAGCCCAAACAACACGAAGGCCCCGGCAGATACCGCTTTGATTTTCTGTTCGGGTATTTTTTTGCACAAAACGATTCCAACAATAATGCCGATGGCGTCAGCAATCAGCATCCCCGTGGTCGTTCCCATCAGAATGCCTACCGGAGTTGCCGGAAACTTTGCCGCAAGAGCAATTGTTGCTAATTGGGTTTTGTCCCCCATTTCCGCAAGAAAAAAAGCAATGGTTACCGTAACAATCGGGCCATATTTTGATACTCTGTTTTCTTCTCCTTCCAGCTTGTCCCCTCGAATCGTCCATAATCCAAAGAAAATGAAGGACAAGGAGGCAATTCCCTGAATCCAGATTTGTGCGCCGTCAAATCTCGTAATGTAATTTCCGACCAAAACCGCTAAGGCATGGTTGAACACCGTTGCAATAAAAACGCCGATCATGACTTTTGATGCCTTATATTTTGTGGCGAACGCCATCGCCAAAAGCTGTGTTTTGTCCCCCATTTCCGCCAAGACCACGGCACTTGCCGAAAACAGATATGCAACTAAAAAGGTTGAATTCATAAGCTGTCCTTTCTTAATTTGCTACTGCGTTAAAAAAAAAGACTCTCAACACAAGCCTTCAGCAAACTGAAAGATCGTGTTAAAAGTCTCGTTACCAACTGTAAAAATCTACAAACTGCAGATTCGTGAAGTGGTTATAAAGCCAGGCGTTTCGCCAGCATGTTGACTTTATATGAAAACTACTCCCTCTTAACTCGTTTCATCCTACTATAACGGATTTTTACTGTCAATACAGAATCATCGATTACAGTTAGGTTTTTCTTGGATTTTTCTCTTAAATCCCCGCTTCCGGATTCATGCTCCGCAT
>JAQUUY010000152.1 GCA_028693645.1 Eubacteriales bacterium
TGCTTATCTTTCTTACTCTCTATTTCGGCTGTTTGACATAAAAGTTTAGCTTTTTTTCCATTTTTTATTCCAAAGCTAGATCAATTTTTTCTTTAATGTCGCCGATGTGCTTTTCAAAGGTCTTTATGTCACGAAGGAGGCTGGCTTGATTGTCCTGATTATCACCAATCAATTGCTCCGATTTATTCGCGAGACTTCGGATTTCCTGTGCAACAACAGCAAACCCGTCTCCGTAATGCCCCGCGTGCGCCGATTCAATACTTGCATTGATTGAAATGATTTTTGTCTGCATAGCAATTGCATTCAGATTCGTGGCCGAATTCTTAACAGTTTCTAATTTCATGTTCATCTGTTCGAGTTGTTCTTCAAGGGATAGGAATAGGCCGTCAAATTCTTCCTTTCCGTTCTTTAGTTTTGTTCTTGAATAATTGATACAGTTTACGACATCATTATTTCCGTTCGCAACGGCAGTCGCAAACTTATGACAGTTTCCATAACCGCAAGCATAGCAATTCACTTTTTGAAGAGCTTCCGAATCTTTGCCCAGCTGTTCAAATACTTTTTCTATTTCCTTTTCACTCGCATTGCTTACGCGATGGCTGTAATTCGTATACTTTCTGCTAAAATCATTCAATTTTAAGGTTTTGTCAAATTCCTTAAACGTCAAAAGACCGTCTGGGTCCGGGTTTCGTTTGAGAAATTCTTTTTTGCTTTGATTGGTTCGAAAATCGACATCATCAATGTGGGTATCGCCATCTGTCGCGGTCCCTTGATTGCAGCCGTGTTTACAGTTCAAAATATCGACAAGGAGGGGAGTGCGCTTCCCAAGTTGAACACGCTCTTCATACTCCGAAAGGTAATGGCAAACCTCTTCTACCCCTTCAACTTGCTTTACCCAAACGTCACTACCGGCGTAGTATTCAACATTTTCACGCAATCCTCCGGGTCTGCTGAACGCAAAACCAAGATCACAGGGTCTTTCATCAAAATCCACCGGTTGGTAGGCTCCAAGAGAGATAGCGTTTCTCTTCATATATTCTTTCAATTTTGAATAGGTAACATTGTAGCGAATCAAACCCTCGGTGTTCTCGTCTTGAAATTCAACCGTTTTCCCGATGCAAGGCGAAAGGAACGCGATTTCGTCCGGAATATGACGGTATTTTTTGAGATAGACCGCAGCACAAAGTGCCGGGCTGTGGATTGGCGCCAAATAAGGAATCAACTGGGGCCTAAAATGCTCAATATAAGAAACAATAACCGGGCAAGGCTGTGCAATGATGGTCGAAAGATTTCTTTCCTTGATTGCCTTTAAATAGGCCCAGGTCGTGATATCTGCTCCAAAGGAAACATCATAAAACGCAGAAGCCCCTTGTTGTTTTAAAAAGCCAAAAAGCCTCCGATAATCGTCAAAATTATTCCTTACTGCGGGAGCTGCCAATACCGCTATTCTCGCGCCTTTCCGGAGGCGGTCCATGAATTCTTCGGTATCATCCCCAAAGGTTCTGGCATCATGATCGCATACTTTGATGCACTCCCCACAATGGATACATCTTACGTCATCGGTAAAAATCTTATTCTCTCCATCTACGACTTTGGCATTATTCGCATTTACAGGACACATTGCAATGCATTTATTGCAACCCATACATTTTTCTTCGTTTGTTTCAATGATTGTCTTGTGCACTATTTTCATCCCTTTACATACTACGCTTGTTGATAGCAATCAATCATATCCATTCTTCTTTGTGGATTTTCCTTATTTTTCTTGTTATTTTTTTATCACTTTAAGTATACTCCATATTTTTTATTTTGTCTTGCTTGTTTGTGAAATTTTCTACAAAATTTCAAAGCAATATACCACTGTAAGCAACAATTTTCTAAAAAGGCTTTTAAGCAGGCCGTTCCGCGGTATATAATAATAGATATGTTGTTTCTATTTTGGCAAGAAGTGACTTCGAATCATATGATTTGAGGGGTCACAACGCCTGGACTAATTGTGAAAAAAGGCAAGGAGAGCTTGACGTGAATGTATATGTGGCAAGACAACCTATTTTCGACAAAAACCGGACGCTGTACGGCTATGAACTTCTGTACAGAAAGAGCGAGAATAACTTTTATGAAGGATTTGATGATGATCATTCAACCGCAAGCGTTCTGACGAATTCGTTCATGGTCATCGGCTTCAATGAATTGACTGATGATACTCGCGCTTTTATCAACTTCTCTCAATCCTTTCTCGAACAAGGAATCCCCAGCATCCTTCCGAAAGAAAGGGTCGTCGTCGAAATACTCGAAAGAGTGAATCTCACAGATGAAGTTATCGCCGCTTGTCGACAGTTAAAAGAACAAGGTTATATTCTTGCGCTTGATGATTTTGTCATTGATGCGGAAGATGGCGGTTTGACAGAACTAATCCAATTTGCTGATATTATAAAAATAGAATACCCCTCAATCCCTTTAGACGTGCAAGAACGCTTTATTAAAAAGCACGGGAAGAAAGTATTGTTTCTGGCCGAACGGATTGAAACAGTCGAAGAATTTGAACAAGCTTCTGCTCTCGGTTATTCCTTATTCCAAGGTTACTTCTTTAGTAAGCCGGTCATGGTAAACGGAATTACCATTGATTCTCTAAACACCGCCTTGCTTCATGTCATACAGGAATTGCGCCAAGAAGAGCCTAATTATGAGAAGATTGCTGATATCATTCAAAAGGATCTCGGCTTATCTTATAAGCTGCTTAAGATTTCAAATTCTGTCATTTACGGGGCACTTTATCCCATCAAGTCGATTAAGCAGGCATTGGCTCGTTTTGGTACCGCAAACCTCAGGCAGTGGACTCATCTGCTGCTGTTACAGGACATTCGAACAAAAGAAAATATGGAACTGGTCAAAACCTCGATTATCCGAGGACGCATGCTTTCGCTCTTATCGGAAAAGACAGGAATGGCGCAGAAAGAACCGGACTATTTTATTACCGGCATTTTTGCTTCGCTCGATTCTCTACTGAACGATAAAATGGAAAACATTATGAAACAGCTCCCTCTAGAAGAGGAGGTGAAGCAGGCTCTTCTCGGTGAAGAAAACGAAATGCGCAAAGCCCTTGATTCGGTTCTTTCTTATGAAAAAGGTTCTTGGGAAGAGACCGACTGCTTTGTCAAAAAACACAGTTTGACGGAAGGGCTCTATACCGACCTGTATTTTGAAGCATTAAAATGGCAGCGAACGTTCTCCACCTAAAAGCGCTAAATCGAAACCGGAGTACTTTCGGACAACTGGCAAAACAACATAAAAAAAGCAGGTGAATTCACCTGCTTTTTGTAATAAACTTTCGTTTACGACAGAACCCAACTACTATCTGTTGCCGTAGCTATTGTTGTTTCTCTGTCTTTTCTTTGCAGCTCTGCACTCAGGGCATCTCTGCGGCTCATTTTCGAAGCCCTTTTCTTTGTAGAATTCCTGCTCACCTGCTGTAAATGTGAACGTGGCTCCGCAATCTTTGCATACTAATGTTTTGTCTTCCATCTTTTATTTCCTCCTTAATTAAATCGGACCTTCTATTTTTCTACAATTCGTTCTCCAAAATAATTAAGAGAGTATGTTTAAAAATATAAATCCA
>JAQUUY010000153.1 GCA_028693645.1 Eubacteriales bacterium
TTTTCCGTCAATTGCGAACCGACATGAAAATGGAACCCTTTTACATGGACATTTGGCATTGCCAAGGCTTGCTCAAGCACACGTTCAACGAGAAGCGCGCGTCTGGAAAAACCGAACTTTGAATCCTCATGACCCGTTGAAATATAACGATGGGTATGACTGTCGACAGCCGGCATATAGCGTAAAAGCACCGGCGCTTTTTGACCCAACTGTCCGGCGATTTCATTTAAGAGAAGCAACTCCGAATAGCTGTCTGCGACGATTGTGCCTACGCCATTTTTCAAAGCAGCTTCACATTCTTCCGCCGATTTATTGTTCCCGTGAAAAACAATTTTTTGCGGATCCGTTCCCGCTTTGAGCGCCGTAAAAAGTTCTCCTCCCGAAACAACATCGAGGCCGAGGCCTTCTTCTTTTATCATTCTGCACATTTCAAGCGTCTGAAATGCCTTGCTCGCAAAGACCGCTTTTGTGTTGGGATGTTTTTCAAGAAAGTCATGCCTGATTTCGGCACAGCGTTCCTGAATATATGTTTGTGACATGACGTAAAGCGGAGTTCCGTATTTTTGCGCCAAAGCCACTGTATCACAGCCATCAAAAATAAAATGTCTATCGTTCAATTTGTTACCTCTTTTCCTTCTCTTATAAAACGCGGAGATCTTGGACAATCTCTGTTTTCTCCGCTGCCACTTCCGACTTGTTTTTTATCACGACCGCAGGCACTCCGGCAACAACAGTCCCGGGGGCAACATCCTTTGTGACGACTGCTCCTGCAGCAACAACTGCACCTCTGCCGACTCGCACGCCTTCTAATACAACGGCATTCGCTCCGATCAAAACGTCATCTTCAATGATGACAGGATTTGCGTTCGGCGGTTCAATCACTCCTGCGAGCACGGTTCCTGCTCCGATGTGGCAGTTCTTCCCTACAGTTGCACGGCCTCCGAGGATCGCCCCCATGTCAATCATGGTACCTTCGCCAATCACTGCCCCTATGTTGATGATTGAGCCCATCATGATGACGGCTCGATCTCCGATTTCGACCTGTTCTCGAATAATGGAACCCGGTTCGATTCTGGCGTTGATACCTTTGACATCAAGAAGCGGAATCGCCGAATTGCTGCAATCGTTTTCGATCACCATATCTTCAATCTGATCTCGATACTGTTCGATCGTGCCTTTTAAATCTTCCCAGTCTCCAAAGATGATTCTGCTTCCATTCCCAAAAATCTGGCAATGCTCAAAAGGGATCGGCTGCTTTTCCTTGATATAGATTTTGACCGGCGTTTTCTTTTTTGCTTCTTTTATATATTGTATAATTTCTCTGGCGTCCATGCTATTGCCATCCCTTTTATTTCTCTTATATTTCCTCAGTTAAGGTTTCTCACAGTTCAACCAAAAAGTACGTTTTCCATGCTGTAAAGTCCCGCTGCTTGTTCTACTGCAAAGCAAGCCGCCTTCACCGCTCCGATTGCGAAAATCTGCCTCGATCCGGCTTTATGCGTGAATTCGAGAATCTCGTCTTCTGCCGCAAAAATAACCGTATGCTCACCACTCATATTTCCTGCGCGGATTGCCTGGATGCCGATTTCCCGGCCCCTTTTCCCAATGCCGTCTCTTGCACAAACACGAGGGTAATGATGCTCCGGATCAATTGCATCCGCAAGAAGTTTTGCCGTGCCGCTCGGGGCATCGATCTTCTGATTGTGATGTTTCTCAATGATTTCGATATCAAAGCTATCCCCAAGAGCGGCTCCGACTTCACGAAGAACTTTCGCCATAACCGTTATTCCAAGCGAAAAGTTGGCCGTGAATACCACCGGCATCGTCGCTCCGAGCGATTTGACGGCAGCAGTTTGCGCTTCTGAATAACCGGTCGTTGCCACAACGAGCGGCGTCGGATTCTTTGTCACGTATTCCGTAATCATTTGAAGATTTTCCGGGTGGCTAAAATCGATAATCACATCGATGGCTCCCTTTATTTCAAATAGAGACGCCGCGCAAGCCGTGTTTTGTTGGTCAACGACACCTGCGCAAACCACACCTTCTGTCTGGTCGAGACGTTCCCTGACGAGGGTTCCCATTCGACCGCTTCCTACTACCGCTATATTAATCATTTTTCATTCACCTTATCTTTAGTTTTTTATTGGTTCCCTTGAGGTTTGATTTTAATCATCTTATTTTTTTGTTGGTTTCCCAAGTTTTTAATTCAGCTTAGCATTAATTTTTTGCCAAGTTTCCCAGCGTTCCGTTCAGTTTAGTTTTAATTTTTGACGTGCGTTCTAAGCCTTTTCTCCAAATTGTCTTTGGATTTTCGCTGAGTTTTTTCGGTATTTTCTATTTTGCTGTCTGTCCTCTGACCTCGCCGATTGAAAATCCAACCTGGCGCATCGTTCCCATGAGATAGGCTTTTGTGTTATCTTCCATCGGATAAAGCGGAAGGCGATAAGCCCCAACGTTCATTCCGGTAGCATTCATTGCCTCTTTGATCGGAATCGGGTTGGTTTCGATAAAGAGCGCATTGATGAAATCAAGATAGTGAAGCTGCAAATCTCTGGCTCTTTCGATGTTCCCTCCATGGAACGCTGCAACCATTTCGTGGGTCTCACGAGGAAGAATGTTTGCCAAAACCGAAATGACTCCTGCTCCGCCAAGGGAAAGCAACGGAACGATCATGTCATCATTCCCAGAATACATCGCGAAATCATCACTGATGAGTCTTGCGATTTTGCTGACAAGAGAGATGTCGCCGCTCGCTTCTTTGATTCCTACGATATTGGGATGATGCGAAAGTCTTTCAACTGCTTCATAGCTAATGGGGCAGCCGGTTCTTCCCGGAACATTGTAGAGGATAATCGGAATGGAAACCGCATCAGCAATTTCTGTGAAATGCATAATCATACCGGTTTTATTTGTTCTGTTGTAATACGGCGTAATGACTAAAAGTCCGTCTGCTCCCATCGCTTCGTAACGGATGCTTTGTTCTCTCGACTCTGCCGTATTGTTGCAGCCGCTTCCCACAATGACGGGGATTCTGCCTGCCGCTGTTTGGATAATCGTTTCTACGATACGGTCTCTTTCTTGTTCAGTGAGAACCGGTGTCTCTCCTGTCGTGCCGAGTGCTACGATGCCATCCGTACCACTAGCAATATGCCATTCGACGAGTTCTCTGATTCTATCATAATTCACACTTGCATCTTCTGTAAAGGGAGTAATTAAAGCGACCAAAGAGCCTCTTGGGATTCTTCTGTTGTTAAGTCTTCCTGTAATATCGATCATATTTGTATTTGTATTCATGGTATCCTCCTCTGCGTTCATTGACGCATACTAATTTTCATCATTTTTTTGTTGCAGTAATTTTTTATTTTCTCGCTGATTCCCTCAGCGCCCTGTTTTCGTTTATACATTTTTTGTTCCTCCTTGTGTTCGGATAATAAAAAAACGCCCATCCTTGTATAAAACAAGGACAAGCGTATAAGCCTGCGGTACCACCTTGATTGATGCTAAATGCATCCTCTCTGTAAGAGTGCTATCACACTCTCTGCCAAATAA
>JAQUUY010000154.1 GCA_028693645.1 Eubacteriales bacterium
GGCAGCGTCACCTTGAAAACGCTGCAGATGGTGGATATACCGGTTCTTGTTGTTCAATAAAGAGTAGGAAAATAAGTATAATAGAAAAATGCTTTTCTTTTGCCCCAAAGAGTTTCTTTGGGGCAACTTTTCAACTTCTGTCATTGTACTTTTCCCATAAATGAGGTAGTATGTAGGTACAAAAACACGAAAAGGAGGTAGCCATGGCAATCAACATCATTGATCCGAATCTGACCAGTTATCTGAAAACAATCAGCAGTTCGACAGCGCTTGGTCAGGCGACAAGCAGCGGAAACAACTTTTCGCAGCTTTTGAGTGCCGTGCTTGGTGGAATCCCTCAAACTTCGGTGGATCTTGACGGCATTTTTCAAAAAGCTGCAGATACTTATGGTGTGCCGGTTGAACTGTTAAAAGCTGTGGGAAAAGCCGAATCGAATTTTGACCCTACCGCAAAATCGAGCGCTGGAGCCATGGGAATCATGCAGCTCATGCCCGGTACCGCGGAGAGTCTTGGAGTCACGGATGCCTTTGATCCTTATCAAAACATTATGGGCGGAGCCAATTATCTGAGTCAGATGCTCAGTCAAGTCAACGGAGATGTGGAAATTGCTCTCGCCGCATACAATGCAGGACCCGGAAACGTCGAAAAATACGGCGGAATCCCTCCCTTTGAAGAAACACAGAATTACATCCAAAAAGTAATGGATTATGCCAGCGAACAGTTAGTTGCCGGTATCGTACCCGCGAATGCAGCGACTGCAGGCAGTGAATCGCTTTCGGGTGTCACTGCAAAAGATTTGAGTACCATGATGACGCTTTATCGTTACCAGACAGAACTATCAATTTTGTCGGCCTTAACAGACAACAAAGACAACAATGATAGCACTTCGGAGCTTTTCTCCGATGAGCTGATGAATCTGATATAAACAAATCCCTTAACAAAGTAAAGTGAAAAACTGATTCTGGAATAGATTCTAACGAAATATTCTGTTTTCTTCGAAAAATTCTCCCTGAAATTATCGAAATTTTAGGGAGTTTTTTATTGTCCAAAAGCCCGCAAAAGCCTGAAAAATCAATCCTTCTAATCGGTTGAAATCTTTTGTGGCAGGTGGTAGTATAGAACAGTAATTTTTATAATAGGAAGAAGAAAGGATGTTTTTTAAAATGACGACACAAATAAACCAATCAGGTATCGCGAACCCATCCCCGCTCGGTCTTTTGGGATTTGGAATGACGACTTGTCTCCTGAATCTTCACAACGCCGGCTTTATTTCGCTCTCGATCGTTATCGTCGCTATGGGTTTTGCCCTTGGCGGAGCGGCACAAATCTTTGCCGGCATTATGGAGTTTAGAAAGAATAACCACTTTGGCGCAACCGCCTTTACAGCGTATGGCTTTTTTTGGTGGTCGCTGATTCTCATCTGGATTAACCCCTTTACGGGAATCGAAGCTGCCGACCCCGCAAGCATGGGCTTTTATCTCGGACTTTGGTGCCTGTTTACCGCTTTTATGTTCATTGGAACTTTGAAGCACAATCGTGCAACACAGGTCGTCTTCGGCAGCCTGACAATTCTCTTTTTCCTGCTGGCGATGGCGAATTTCACAGGTTCGGAAGCAATCCATACTCTCGCCGGATATGTCGGACTCGTGTGTGGTCTCTCCGCTATTTATAATGCGATGGGACAGGTCATCAACCAAGAATATCAAAAGGCCGTCATGCCTTTATAACAAATAAGTAACGGAAACAGATGCCGCTTTTTGTTTAGTTTGTGAAATATGGTCAATAATAGTAAGGTAAAAAGATTTCGTTTTGCAGCACTCAGACATGGAGGTAGTATCAAATGAACAAATTAGTCGCGATCAAAGTCAATGGCAGAACAGCAAAAGCTCCGCTGGTTCAGGACATCCTAACAAAGTATGGCTGTAACATTAAGACCAGAGTGGGTTTTCATGAAGCAAGTGAAGACCAGTGCTCAATGGATGGCGTTCTCGTTCTGGAACTGATCGGAAAAGATGCTGAAATTGATGCGATGCATCAAGCATTGGCAGCCCTTGAGGGGGTTTCCTTAAAGAAAATCGAATTTTAAACAATATCGGAATAATAGAAAAGTACAAAGAGAAGAGAGGCCTTTCCAAAAGGCTTCTTTTTCTTTTTTTGTTTCTTCATTTATCGATAGCAAGGGTGGCTCTTTTTATGTATAATAAAACTGCGTTTCCTTACAATTTCTACAGAAAAAAACAGAGAAAGCGCCGGAAGGAATTTGCCCTCTATGAAAAAAATCTTGCTCGTCGATGGAAATAAAGATACCTGCAAAGCGATGATGAAGACGTTTACAGGGTCTGATTATCAAGTGATAACAGAAGATGACGGCTATTTGGCTCTTGAAATGCTGAATATTGGCAAGGTCGATCTCGTAATCTGCGGCACGAATCTGCAGAATATGGAGGGGGCGGAGTTTCTTTCGATTGTGAGAAAGCAGTATCCGGATGTCGTCCGAATCATAATGAGCGCCCATGCGGAGGAAGCCGTTGCGTTTAAGGCAATGCTTCAAAATATCGCCGGTTTTTATATCTTGAAGCCTTGGAATGACGAAAAACTCCGAGAGTACATCGGACAAATTTTTGAAACAAAAGCAATTTTGAAATCGAAAGATTTGATGCTTTTAATTCAAGACGTTGATGAGCTTCCGACGATTGAACGCAGTTATCAAAAAATATTAGGAATGATTGAGAAAGACGCGAATACGACGGATATCTCTTGTGAAATCGAAAAGGATTTTGCCATCTCAACGAAATTACTGCAAATGGCCAATTCCGCTTATTACGGCTTGCAGACGGGTTCCATCAAGCACGCAACGGTATATATCGGTCTTTATAATTTAAAAAGTTTGATCTATTCGACATCGATTATTCATTCTTTGGACCATGTATCGGCGCAGCATAGAGAGAGTATCACTGACCTTTGGACCCATGCGCTCATGACGAGTAAGCTGTTTCACTTCATCTATGGAGACATGATGAATAAGAAGCTGTCTGAACTTGCTTCCTCTGCGGCATTGCTTCACAATATCGGTTCTTTGATCCTGATTCAAAACCATATCAAAGAGTATGCAAAAGTAATCAGCGCTGCGAATTGCAAAGAGCTTAACTTGCTGGAACTTGAGAAACAGTACTTTCAGGTGACGCACCAAGAGGCGGGTGGATACCTCGTCAGTTGGTGGGAACTGCCTTTCCCGATTGTTGAGGCCGCACTTTATCATCATAAACCGCTCGACCCTGTTGTAATCAATAAAGAAGTTGTTTGCGCCGTCCATCTCGCGCAGCATTATGCATGGCAATTCATGGGGCAACCTGCCACTACCGAATTTTTCCCAGAGGTCTTTGATGTTTTGGGTATTCGAAGAGAGGATTTTGAAGCTTCCGTGAACTGGAGGAAATGGAATTGAAGGCATACAGATGGTTAGTCTATATGGTGCTCGTGATGATCTATCTCATCGTTTTTTTCCAAAGGCTCTCTATCGG
>JAQUUY010000155.1 GCA_028693645.1 Eubacteriales bacterium
CGGGAACAGTCCTGCTGCACGATGCTTCGCCTTTATCATGTGCTTACGCAAATGGCCGAAATAGAAGATGCCGTTGCTTCCTGATTATGCTACAATCAAGACAATGAAACATAGTACAAAGGAACTAAGGGAGACAGAATGAAGATCTTAAAAAACATACCTTTTATATTGTGGTTTTGCATTTGTTTGCTTCGCATGGGCGGCATTCGACGCAAAATCGAAGAATATCGACAATCCGGTGATGCGGAAAAAGAAATCATCGAAATCAGAAAAGCGGAAGACTTTTGGGGGCCTGCCTTATGCTCAAAAGCCGGAATAAAGATCAATGTCAGTGGGCTCGAACACATCCCTGATGGACCTGTCGTTTTTGTTTCGAATCATCAGAGCTATTTTGACATTCCTGTCTTCTTTACGGCCATCAAGAACAAGCAGATTGGCTTTGTTGCCAAACAAGAGTTGCGTAAAATTCCTCTCTTTGGAGCGTGGACGTATCGGATTCGCAGCATTTTTATTGAACGCGAAGACGCCAGGGCTTCTTTGAAGGCCTTTGAAGAAGCGGGAGAAAATCTGGAAAAGGGCTTTTCTATGGTCATTTGCCCCGAAGGCACGAGAAGCAAGGCTTCAAAAATCGGTGAATTCAAAAAAGGAAGCATCCGCCTTGCGACAAAAGCAAAAGTTCCGGTTGTTCCGGTTTCTCTCGATGGGACCTATCACGCATATGAGGAAAGAGGAGTCTTCTCTCCTGCGGTCGTCGACTTCGTGATTCATCCCGCAATCGAGACAAAAGACCTTTCAAAAAAGGAAATCACAGATCTTTCTGATCAGGTGGAAGCAATAATCAGAAAAGGCTTTGAAGAAATCATGGAGAAGAAAAGATAAAGAACAAAGAAAAGGAGCACAGCACAAGTCGAAAGTAATCCTTTTTAGGTATATAAAAACAACTAAATTATAAAAACAAACAAGATTTTATATTTTCTTTTAAAATCTTGTTTTTTTTTAGCGAAATGTGGTTATATATTTTCGAAATAATCTGTATAATTACTTTTGTAATTATCTGAACAATTTTCTGAAACAACCACCATCTCATCTTCAGGGAAAAAGATCATCAAATGTAAAAGAGGAGGAATCAAAGAATGGGCAGAAAAAGTTTACTGAAAAAGATTCTACTGTCGATAGGACTTCCTGTTGCGATTACATTTTGTGTAGCGGCAGTTATTTCTTTGTATACGGTGAATCAATCTGTTTCAACCTTGACGACAGCCGAGTTGACTTCAAAATCACAGGCCGTCGCAAAGGAAATCGAAGGCACATTTGAACGCTACATGGAAATCGCCACACAAATGGCGACAAACCCCAAAATGGAGCAATTATTTAAACAGACAACTCCCGGAGTTGGAATCACTAGCCCGGACATTTTCCCGGAAGTGAAAAAAGCATTAGATAATGTCTATGAAACGGATACCAACAGTATCATGGTTTCTTGGATTGCAGACGTTGACTCGAGTCAATTCACGCAGTCTGACGGTTATATTTCAAAACCGGACTACGATATTACGACAAGAGCTTGGTATCAGGGCCTTGTCGCAAGACAAAAGGCGTTCGTTACAGAGCCGTTTGAAGATGCGGCAAGCGGAAACATCATCGTCAGCGTCTGTGCTCCGACCTACGCGTCCGGAACAACAGAGATGATAGGTGCTACTTGTATTGATGCTTCCATTACAAACATTAAAGACATTTTAGCTGCCAATAAAATCGGAGAGACCGGTTTTTCGATTCTGATCACCGACAAGGGGCAGGTTTTCTATCATCCCAATGAAGAATACATCAATTTGACCTTGGCTGACACGGACATGTCGGAAAACATCATCAAAGCCCTGACAGAAAAAACCCCGGGTGAGATCGTTTATACAACAGGCGGAGTCGAAGCCCATGGTTATGTTTCTTTGATTGGTGACTCCGGTTGGGTACTTGCGACCGGACTTCCGACCGCAGAATATGAAGGCACTTTTGCAACCGTCAGAATGACGATGCTTCTGATCTTCGGATTTGCACTTTTGGCAATTCTGGCTTTGATCGTTGCTGTTGCAAGCCGTATCGTCAGACCAATCAAAAAGCTTGCTTACGCTGCTGACCAGATCGCAGTTGGCGATGTCAATGTAGAACTTGACGAAACCAAGGCAGGTGCACAGGATGAAGTCGGCGAGCTGGCCGTTGCCTTTGAAAAGATGGTCGGTAACATAAAAGATCAGGCGGAAGCCGCAAAGAGAATCGCCGCCGGCGATCTCGCGATGGAATTCAAACCGCAATCTGATAAAGATCTTCTCGGAGTCAGCTTGGTATCTGTTGTAGAAACCTTGCAGAAACTGGTCGATGAAGCAGATGAAATGACTTCGGCGGCTGTTGCAGGCAAACTCGGTAACAGAGGAAATGCCAATGACTTTACCGGAGGATATCAGGATATCATTGCCGGATTTAACAAGACCCTTGATGCCGTTATCGATCCGTTGAATGTTGTTGCAGATCACGTTTCCAGAATCGGAAAAGGCGACATTCCACAACCGATTACAGACGAATATCAGGGTGAATTCGATAGCTTGAAGCAGAATCTGAACGCTTGTATTGATGCCGTTGGAATGTTGGTTGCAGACACCAAGATGCTTTCCGACGCAGCAATCCAAGGAGACTTCAATAAGAGAGCGGACGTTGAGAGACACATGGGCGATTTCCGAAAGGTTATCGAGGGTGTTAATCAGACCATGGATACTGTTGTTGACAAAGCGAATTGGTATCAGGCCATCATCGATGCCATCCCGTTCCCGGTCCATGTCACAGATATGGATATGAAGTGGACGCTCTTCAATACCGCATTTGAAAACGTAATGATTGAACAGGGTGTTGTCGCAAACAGAGATGAAGCATACGGAATGGATTGCTGGCATGCCGGCGCCAACATTTGCAACACTGAAGGCTGCGGAATCAAACGTCTTGTCGAAAAGGGCGAAGGAGAAACCTTCTTCGAATGGGGTGGCAAGAGCAATAAGCAGGATACCGCTTACCTCAAGGATAGAAATGGTCAGGATATTGGCTTCGTAGAAGTAGTAACAGATTTGACCGGAATCATCCGTGTCAGTGACTACACCAAGCAGGAAGTCGGAAGACTCGAAGAAAACCTGAAACTGTTGGCAAGCGGAAATCTCGACTTTGACCTGAATATCGCAGAAGCGGATGAATACACCGCGGATGTCAGCCATCAGTTCAAAGCGATTGGTCAGAGCATTGCAGAAGTAAAGAAGGCACTCGGAAACTTGACTGAAGATGCTTCGAGAATGACAAATGCGGCAGTCGATGGCGACCTCAAGAATCGCGCCGACGTCAGCAGACATGGCGGAGAATTTGCGAAGATCATGGATGGTTTCAATAAGACTCTTGATGCGGTTATCGCACCAATTGAAGAAGCCTCCGCTGTTTTGCAGGAAATGT
>JAQUUY010000156.1 GCA_028693645.1 Eubacteriales bacterium
AGACATATTAAAAATAGTAGCCCAAAATCCCGTCACCTCTCAAAGGAAGATCGCCGAACAAACGGGAATCTCCTTGGGGCAGGTGAATTTTTTGTTGAAGAAATTCGCAAAAAAGGGTCTAATCAAGATCGAAGCCCAGACGTCCCAGTCCCTGCGCTACAACCTCACGCCCAAGGGCTTTGCCGAAAAAACCGAAAAAAGCCTGCAATATATGAAGGCGTCGTATTCCGTCGTTGCGGCTCTCAGCAGCAAAATCAAGTCCTTGGCAAGAGAGCACAGCGAAAAAGGCCACGAGCTCTACCTTCTCGGGAGCGAAGATGAAATGATGGAGCTTTGCCGTTTGAGTTTGCAAGAGCTGCACCTTCCCTACAAACTGGGGGAGCCTGCTTCCGAGCAGCAGGACAAAGCCGTGGTGTTTTACTGGGAGGACCAAAAAAGAGAGCCACTGTCAAAACACCTTTGCGTCAATCTCTTAGTTAGGTGAAATCAGCTTGATTGAGGGAATTCGCTTTTATTAAGTTTACAAATTTAAGCAGGGGGAAATATGAAAAAAAATCTTCTACTTGGCAGCATCATTGTTTTAGCGGTGTTTTTAATTTGTTCCTGTGGTAACAAGGAAAGTCAATCTAAACCAAATGAATCTTTGGAAAGTACATCAAATGGAGCAATTCAAGAAGAGAGTGCTTCAAATAATTCTCTAATGGCCACAAGTGATGCTTCAATTGATATAAGCAATCAGGCAATTCAATGGGGTTCTGATAGTATGTCTTCATTTGAAAGCATTCAAAAGGCAACTCATGGTATCAATAGTGAATCAGCTGAATCGACACTTCTGCAAAATATCGGCAAAACACTTAATCTGCTGAAGGAAGAACATCCTAATGCTGTGATTCAAAATTACGATATTCCTGACGCTGCTGTAGTTTGTTTTGGTGAACCTGATATGAACTATGCCTTCACTATTTTGGGAACACAAGACTTTCCATTTAGTGAATACGCTGAAGAATATAAAGAACAGTTCAAATGCTCAGGCTTATATACAACGGTAGGCGTTTATTTTCCTATAAACAAGGACATGACAATTGCCGATTTCTTTTCTTCAATAGGCGTTTCAAGCTATGATTACTTTAACGATGAATATCCAGGAGGGGCAGGTTGGTTTTGTTTCAAATTTCACGACATGGAAATTAGCATTGATGCAAGTGAAGACAGTTATGATAGTAACCGCAATTTTAAACCTGCTACAATTATAAAGTCCAGTTATCCTATCGCCATTATGGACAATGATATGGATATGCAAAATCAAAAGGTAATTGATGAGATTGATTACTGAGGGCAGTATAATGGCATAGTAAAACTATTGAATCAAATGTATGGATTGTATTGACTTCACCTAACAATGCACTCACGCTGACGGCGCATTCGGCAAAGCGGCGCCTGGGCTGCCGATTTCTAACAAAGTTTGGGCAGCCACACCCCATCACCGGGTGCAAGCACCGCCTCCGAAGAAGGGGCAAGGTGGTCCGGTTCAGGGGCGTCGTGAGTGCGGAACGATTGATGATTTGATTTCGCAACAAATTCTGCCCTTTGGTAATCGTCGCCAAGCGCGTTGCCCATTTGCAGATGTGATAGTACTGTTTTGAACCGGACCAAAGGCCCGGCATGGCGCAGCTTGCCCAAAAGCAGGAGAGAACGAGATGAAGAAAACAAACTGGTACGTGATCCAAGTGATGACCGGAAGCGAAGAAACCATGTGCCAAAACATTCAACAAATCATGGAGGAAGATTGCTACGAGCGCTGCTTCGTTCCCATGGCCGAGGTCAGAATAAAGCAAAAAGGAAAGTATGTAACGGCAGAAAAGCCTCTTTTTCCCGGCTATCTTTTTATCATTACCGATGCCGCAGAAAAAGTGCAGGCCGCGCTCTGGAAAGTTGCAAAATTCAAACGGCTGCTTTCCGCCGGAGGCACGGCCAGCGCGCTGACCGAACAAGAAGTCAGCGTCTTTCACTCCTTTAGCGATGAAAATTACCGTATCAGCCTTTCCAAAGGCTTTATTGAGGGAGATCAGATAATAATCACAGAAGGCCCCCTCGTAGGGCAAGAAGGCTTGATTCGCAAAATCGACCGCCACAAGCGCATCGCCCTCGTAGAAATGCCTTTTCTAGGGCGAACCACAACCATTCGAGTACCCCTCGAAATCGCAGATAAGCGAAAATAAATAAAAGAACGATAAAGTATAAAAAAAATACCGTGTTTTGATAAACCAAGCAACAGGAGGATAACACATGCAAAATACCTGTCCCTTTTTAAACGAGCAGGCGAATGAGCCACTTTCGCAGGGACCGCCGCCCCAATACGAAGAAGAAGGCATCTCACTCCGAGAGTTGCTCCTCGTTTTGTGGAGGGGGAAAAAGACTATCGCCCTCATTGCCGCCGTCGTATTTCTGCTCGGCATACTGGGAGCCACCATCATTCCGCAGATTGAGATCGGAACAAAAGGCACCGTCCAGACCGCCGTCAAACTCTATTTTACCGGAATTGAAGTAGGGCAGACACCGAGCGGCACTAACTATGATATCAACGAGATGAAGTCTGCTGAAGTGTTACGAAATGCCATCGACTCGATGGATCTCGGAAACCGGAGCATATCACTCGAAGCCCTAAAAGCAAATATCACCTTTCAAGCCGTCGTACCCGATAATGTCGCAAAGACACTCAAAGATCTCGAAGGAGTCAAGGATGACGCCTTGAAAATGGAAACCCTACAAAATCTCGAAAGCTTTCCCAATGTTTTTGTGGTAAAGCTCAACCTATCCAATAGCCTCGGCATCAACGAAGAAGAAGGCCGCGTACTTTTAGACAGCATCGTCTTTGCCTATAAAAAACAATTAATCAAGGATTACGGAGAAGAGCAGGTCTTGGCAGATGTCTTTGCCGATGATCTGGACCTCACGAAATACGACTATATCGAGTCGGCGAATATCCTCAACGGCCAGCTTCAGCGCATGGAGAACTTTGTGCAAAACCGTATGACAAAGACCACCGTCCAGTCTACCGTAACGGGAATGAATCCCGAAGATCTCGAAAGCGCCCTCGTCTCGATTCGCACCGTGGACATGGAGAGAATCTTTACCCTCATCGGCACCTATTATCTCACCAAGGATGCAGAAAAAACCGTAGCGGTTTACGAGCAACTCGTGGAGAACAAACAAAAGGAAGCCGCGCAGTATCAAGAAGAGGCAGCCGTCATCAAAGCCGCACTGCAAGGTTTTAAAAAGGATGAAAGCGCAATTGTCCTCGGCGGAGACAAGAGCGGCGTACCCATTACGCTGCAAAGTGAAAACAAGCAATACAACGAATTTGTTACCCAATACATCATTGCCGGCACCAATGGCGCCAATGCAAGAGAAGATGCCAACTATTACGCCTCCGAAGCAGAACGCTTTCGCGGCGCGATCTC
>JAQUUY010000157.1 GCA_028693645.1 Eubacteriales bacterium
GCTTTGAACTTCGTTTTTCCGGTTCCCTCGTAAACTGCACATTTGATGCTGTGTTCGCATTGATCCGATAAAAGCAACGCCACATTGGTATAATATCCATCAGCATCTATCAGTTTGAGTGTACGGCGGTTTTGAAAAGCAAAAGGTAGCCCCGCATCCGCAAAATATTTTTGTGCATAAGAAAAAGTCAGTTCCTGATTCAGGCAGCGCGATTTGTCAAAAGCTGTACCGTCGCTTTCACGCAGCATCTGGCGGATTGCCTCGTCCGTTGCGGGGACAGACGATACCCCATGTCGAATAAAAACACCGCCAGACTTCAACCCTTTATCCGCAAGATGATAAGGCCTCTTTACCCCTCGCAAAACAGTGACACAAATAATCTTTACACCATTTTCGATTACGGCCTCGATGGATGAATACGCCGTTAAATCCGGCTTGATGCCGTCACGAATCATATTTCCGATTTGTGCCATCGCTTCGTCTGGGTTGGATACGCCCACAACATCGCCCTTATTATCAACACCTATATAGATTCTTCCACCGTCGCTATTCGCTAAGGCAATAACCTCTTTTTTGAAATCAGCAGTTACTTCTCTTTTGAGCTCAGTCGTTGAACTTTCCTCATATTTCATTGAAGGTTCCTCCTTAATCGTTGCGCAATCGTTGCGCAATCGTTTCAATCGTAATTATACAACGATTGAGTGGCGATTGCAAGAGGTTCATTCTCGCATCATACGCGTCAAATAATAGGCGCCTATACAAAATCCCAGCGCGAGCCGGGCAAACGTTAAACCATGCGTCTAAAAAAGTAACGCCGCGTGCTCATTCAGAAAGTACTCACGCGGCTTTTGTTATCTTCATTAATCGTTTCCCAAGTTAAAGAGAGGCTAAGATTGTTCTTTTCCATAAAGAAGAATCTGCTCTTCCCGAATCAAACTATCTGCCGCGAACAAGAACATCTCTTCATCGTTAATGCCGTCAATTAATTTATCAAAATCGGACTGAAACAGTTTGCCTTGAATCATACGATATTTTTCAAATTCACTTTCTGCAAAAGCTTTTGCAATTTCCGAAGTCACCTTTCCAGCATCGTTTAATATTTCATATTTAGAAAACTGCAGAAAAGCATCTACTCGTTTTGCCCAATCCCCCATTCGGGAATGTTTCTATTCCTCATCGTCGTTGTTATGGGGTGACTGTGGCAATGCTTGAAAGTCTTTCGCATTTTTGTTTGTCACAACACTTTTCCCAGTGGTTTCTTCAAGTTTTACCCGTGCAGCTTTGGCTACATTACCACCTTTTCGTGCAACATTTTTGTTTCCCTCAAAGGTTTCTGTTTTTGTTCCGCTTTTTTTGATGGAATAGACTGTATAAGACGCAGCAATCCTTGCGTATCAGCTGCTTGAATTTTTCGCCTACGTCCATCAGCACCTATCATTTCAACTAGGGGACAAAGTGTCCCCCAGTTGGCAGCAAGTTCTTCATCTCGCCGTTTCATCTTTTTAATATAATCTTTTGGATTTGGGGTATCTGTCAAAACCTCAACAACATCTTGTATAGAGAAGAACCACTTTTCTTGCCCTTCATCCCAATGTGTCCGAATGGTTTTTTGTTCAAATAGCTTAATTGATTTATTTTTTGGCTCATTGTAAAATCACAAAAGCAACATAGAATAAAAACAATATTGCATAACACCGTAAGCGTCAAATAATAGGCACCTAGACAAAATCCCGGCGCGAGCCGGGATTCATTGTTAGTTAGTGATATATGGCAGCAATTAGCGGTTCGCTATTGCTGCAGATTTCGGATTAGTTGTTTTGCGCATCGATTACCTCCTGAATAGAAGCAAAGGGGATTTTTTCAGTAATATGCTATCAAATTTTAGAGAACATGTCCTGCGCATAATCTTTGATGTTCGTAGGCGTAAGCATTTGGTATTTATCCTTTACAGAAGTAAAATATTCCCCAATAATCTGTTTCGGGATTACCCTGTCAGTTGATGCATCAGCCGGTAAATTCCCACGCGTTGCTATCCAAGGCGTTTCAACATGTGTGAAAGATTCAAGTGTTTTTCCGCTATAGCAGCATAAGTGTTTCGCAACACTGTCCAACAGCACCTTTTCTTCAGCAGGCATTGGCGATATATCCGGTTCTTCCACGTTATCTATCGGGTCATAGCAATATCCATTATACCGCTTATAGATTTCTCGATAGACAGGTCCGTGTACCCAAGCCTCACAGTCTTCATTGAAGAGGAAGCTTCCAAAAAAAGCTTTATAAAATCCCTGTACATAGTACAGCCCCTTTTGCAATGAAAGATGAGTGATATCCTGGCATTGAGACAGCAAATACTCCACAACGAGATCTATCTTTGATTGATTTATAGATGGAATGTTCAAAATACTCTTCGTTACAGATTTACTTTTCTCATAGGCTTTCTCACTTTTTAAATTGCTCTTCCCCTTTTCCAAAAGAGCCAAGTAATAAGCAGGTTCAACAAGAACCTTTTTCAGTATTTCAGAGTACTGCTTTGAAGGCATATCTCCATCATAATATCTGCTAAATGTTTGTTCTCCCCAACCAAGCAACAGTGAAAGCGGTCTCTTCCCAATATTGTACTTTTCGGGAATCTCCCTGATGTCCTCAAATGAAATAATGCCGTGCTTCTGGCGATACACATTATAAAGAGCTTTCAGGTTTTCATCTTCAATTTCAGGAACATATACTTCAGCTCCACAGTCCTCGCAAAAAGCGGTTTTAGAAACGAACTCGAAAACTTCACCTTTCAATTCAGCAGAGTCCGACTTTTCTTTTATTGAGAACCTAACATCCTGCCGACATTCCGGACAGAATACAATTCTGTTTGTCATGTTAACTCCTCCTCTTTTATTCGACAAGAGCATCTAAAGAGATACTCTATCGGCTTGTTTCTTTCGTGAAATGATATAACTACCACTCTGCTTCCTACAGGCAAATCAATGATATTAAACTTCATATATAGATCGAGATGTTTCTCTTGATCTTCAAGATTGAACAACAGTACCTGCGAACAAAAAACATATAGGATTTCGTGTTCAAAACCAGGATTCTTGTTTTGTAATGAATGGCAGAAGTCATCTACTTCAATTTGCATAAGCAGGCGTCGTTGCCTCTCGGAGCTCAGATTATATTCACGAATGAGGGCAAGATTCTCCGCTCTGTTTTCATTCTGCGCCACCGAATACTTACCGCCGCTCACACATTCCTGTATTTTTTGCAACACTAGGGATATTTCATCTTTTGTATATTTTTGATTATAGTATTGACTCATCAACCGTCCTCCCTATGAATACCATCATAACACGAGTATATACTGCCGTCAACATAAAACGCATCATTTAGTGCTTTTTTATTCGTCCAATCTTTCAATTATGCACTATTCTTCTAAAGTTGGAACATGGC
>JAQUUY010000158.1 GCA_028693645.1 Eubacteriales bacterium
ACGGTATGGGGCGCTGTAGAACGGATTCACAGTGACCTTTTGTTAAAAAAAGAGAGAGAGCTTTTTCGCGCCACGATATTTTCCATCAATGAGGGCATTGTGGTCACGGACAAGCAAGGAAGAATTACATTGATGAACAAGAAAGCAGAAGACCTAATCTGCTGGAGCAGTGCGGAGGCTGAAGGATTACCATTTCGAGATGTTTTTTTGAATGTCGATCAGAGGACCCGAGAACGATTGCCGAGCCCGGTGAAATGCGTCATGAAAAATGGTCAAAATGCCGAATCTGCTGAAGATGAAATCTTGATTCCCCGAGAGGGAGAAGAATTGATTATTTCATGGCGTGCCGCAGGAATGAGGGACGAAGCCGGTCAAATAACAGGAGTTGTCATTTCCTTCCGTGATATTTCAAAAGAATATCATCAGAAAAAAGAAATCGAAGGCTTTTTAAATATGAATCTTGATATGCTTTGTGTCACGGATAGGGAAGGAACGTTTCTCCGTGTAAACAAAAAATTCCAAGAGATACTGGGCTACTCACAAAAAAAGATTGAGGGAAAAAAATGGATCACTCTCGTACATTTTGAGGACGTGAAATCAACAAACGAAGCAATCAATCAAGCAATCAACACCGAAGACCAAGCTTGTTTTATCAATCGTTGCCGCTGCAAAGACGGTATTTATAAATACATTGAATGGAATCTTGAAAAAAACGGAAATCATTTATATGCTTCGGCAAGAGATATCACAGAAAAGAGCATCCGTGAAGAAGAACTCCGAAATATGGCAGCATTTGATGAACTGACAGGAATCTATAATCGACATTTTATCGATGAACGAATCGATGAAATTTTGGAACGATCCAATTCCTATCAAGAACCGATTTCGATGGTTTTATTTGATCTCGATAATTTCAAAAAAGTGAATGACACCTTTGGTCATCCTGTCGGAGATAAGGTCTTGAAAGAACTTGCCGATATTGTTTCGGGAATCCTTCGAAAAACTGATTTCTTTGTACGTTTCGGAGGGGAAGAATTCGTCATATTGATGCCTGGGACGACCGCAAAAGGAGCAATGACAGTTTCTGAAAAAATACGCTTCACTCTCGAACATAATCGAAATCCGATTGTCGGCTCGTATACGGCCAGCTTTGGAGTCAGTGAAAGAAAGATCGGAGAGCCTTTTGATGCTTGGTACCAACACGCGGATGAGGCCTTGTATTTCGCGAAGAAAACCGGAAAAAATCGTGTAGTCAATGCGGAAACGCTAAAAGAAATAGGGATTCCTTTGTCTCTTTTGGAATGGAATGCCGATTGGGAGAGTGGGAATGAAGCGATTGATAAAGATCATAAAGAAATGATTGATTATGCGAATACGTTCATTAACAGTGTGTTATCAAAAGAAACTTTGCAAATAACCTTGAGAGAATGTGATGTTTTGCTTGAACATTTAGCACGCCATTTTGAACGGGAAGAAGCATTTCTTGAAGAAATCAAATTTCCTGCAGCTGAAAAACACAAGAGTCTGCACGAATCGTTACTGCGGACAGCTTTTGGAATTAAACATGCCTATTTAAAGGGCGCTGTCGATGCAAGTGCGTTATTTACCTTTGTTCTTGAAGATTTGATTCGCGACCATCTGTCAAAAGAAGACGTTCTTTATTATTCATACATTAAGGAAGGGGAGAAACGAAAAAAATGAGTCTCACGGTGAGTAGAGGAGATATTACAGATCTCAAAGTAGATGCAATCGTCAATGCTGCAAATGAAAGTTTGCTGGGCGGCGGTGGGGTCGATGGACAGATTCATCGCAAAGCGGGACCTGAATTACTCGCAGAATGCAGGACACTTCACGGCTGTAAAACCGGTGAAGCAAAAATAACGAAAGGCTACCGGCTTCCCTCGAAATATGTCATACATACGGTCGGGCCTGTCTGGCACGGGGGGACAAAGGGAGAGGCGGAACTCTTGAAAAACGCCTATGTCAATTCCCTGAATTTGGCCGTGGAAAATAGCCTTGAGAGTATTGCTTTTCCGGCCATTAGCACGGGGGTTTATGGTTATCCAAAGGAAGAAGCGGCAAATATTGCTGTTCAAACAATCCGAACATTTCTCCAAAAGCACGAGATGGAAGTGGTTCTTGTGGCTTTTAGTGAACGTGATGAGCAATTATATACAGAATTGTTACAAAACTAACAAAGTGGTTGACAATCAAAAAAAAGGAGAATACCATAGGTTGATGGGAATGGTATTCTATTTTTTTTCCTTAAACCATTATATTTTATGCAAAAATTGAAAAGGACGGTTTTTTATGCGGATATTTTCTGCAGAAAATTTATTTATAGTATCATTGTTGCTTTACTTGCTCGCCGGGATATTAGGGCTAACGCTGTCAAAAAAACAAAAAATCAGCAATCTCCTCTGTTCACTTCTTTGTACTTGTGCTGCCTTGTCCGCTGTGATTTCTTCACTCGGAACCCTATTATCCGATCAGAAGATACTTCTCATCGGAGGAGTGCAATCGACAATTCCTTTTCTTACCTTTGAATTAAAAATGGATGCGCTTTCCGCCTTTTTTGTTTTGGCGCTTTCCATTCTCGTATTATGTGTCTCCATCTATTCCATTGATTATTTGTCGCATTATATTGGGAAACGACCTTTAGGCTTGTTTCATTTTCTCTATGCGCTGTTTATTCTATCCATGATGTTCGTTTTAACGTCCTCGAATGCTTTGTTCTTCTATATCGCATGGGAAGTCATGGCTTTGGTTTCTTATTTTCTGGTTATCTTTGAGTCGGAAAAAGAAGAAAACCGAAAGGCGGGTGCCTTGTATGTCGTCATGACTCATTTGGCGACGGCGTTTCTTCTTGGCGGATTCATGATTGTTTATCGCTATACCGGATCGTTTGATTTGTTTGGAAGTGCGGAAGCGGTACCTGAACTTGTGAAAAATATTGTATTCCTGTTTTTTGTGATTGGGTTTGGAACAAAAGCAGGTATGATTCCTTTGCATATCTGGCTGCCCTACGCGCACCCTGCTGCGCCCAGTAACGTTTCGGCGCTGATGTCCGGAATCATGATAAAGACCGCCGTCTACGGACTTGCAAGGTTTGTAATCGGATTTCTGGGAATTGAGCAGACTTGGTGGGGCGTGCTGATTCTTTCTTTGGGTATCATCTCGGCAGTGCTTGGAGTGGCTTATGCTTTAATGGAACAAAACATCAAGAGATTGTTAGCGTTTAGCAGCGTTGAGAATATGGGAATTATTTTGATTGGTATGGGTGCTGCGATGATTGCTCTTTCGAAAGGAAACAGCTTTGTTGCGGCACTGGCACTGACTGCTTGTCTTTTTCACACATTAAATCACAGCCTTTTTAAAGGCGGACTTTTCCTTGGAGC
>JAQUUY010000020.1:0-13290 GCA_028693645.1 Eubacteriales bacterium
GATGTTTATAGAAAGCAATATGAAACCGACGTTGTGGCGGCTCTGACAAAAGCTTGCGTGCGAGTGAAAGCGGCGCCAAAACATTAAAGAAATGAGGTGAAGACTTGCTCAACAATTATGAGGAATTAAATGATATGCAGCTTGACGTTCTTCGAGAAATCGGCAATATCGGCGCCGGCAATGCGGCGTCTGCGCTGGCTACTATTCTTGACGAAAAAGTTGACATCAGTTTGCCAAAAGTTAAGATTGCCGATTTTGACGAGGCGGTTTCGGCACTTGGCGGTCCGGAAACGATGACGGTTGGCGTTCTGATCAATTATTCCGGCGATGGAAACGGCATGATTATGTTCTTACTTGACATGGAAGATGCAAAAAGCATTACCAACATTCTCGTACAGGATGAAGAAGAATCCGTCGGCGGGGAACTCAGTGAGATGAAACTGTCGGCGATCAAAGAAATCGGCAACATTTTAAGTTCCTCTTACATCAATTCGATCTCAGCGTTGACGGGAATGAACATGGAAGTGTCCGTGCCTTACATTGCAATCGACATGGCGGGAGCCCTTATGAGCGTCCCAATCATTGAATTTGGAGCAATCGGAGACAAGGTCATGTACATTGATGAGAGTTTCATCGGAAGTGGCGGCGTTCATATGCTCCAAAGTCACGTTATCATGTTTGCAGAAATCGATACTTTAAAAAATATCATGGAGAGATTAGGGATATAAATAATGGGTAATCTTATAGTCGTGGGGATTTCGGACTACAAGTTAGCGAAAAACCCGGGCGTACTGGTCACATACGCATTAGGATCCTGCGTAGGGATTTGTATTTATGACAGAAAGCTGAAAATCGGAGGCTTGTCTCATATCATGCTTCCGGACAGCACGATGTTCACAAGGGGAGAGATTAATCGAATGAAATTTGCTGATACAGCAATTTGCGATATGATTAATATCCTCATTAATAAGGGCGCAGATAAAAAATTCCTGTCGGCAAAAATTGCAGGAGGAGCACAGATGTTTAAGGTCCAAGAGGACAGCCAACTTGGCAATATCGGGGAGCGAAACATCAAAAGCGTAAAGAATGCACTCAGTGAACTTCGAATTCCTCTTCTGGCAGAGGATACGGGTCTCAACTATGGACGGACAGTCTATTTTGATATAGAGACAGGAATCATGAAAGTCCAGTCTCTTAACAGAAGCATTTCAGAATACTAAAAATTATGAAATGAGGCTTAACACGAAAGGAAGGGAATAAAATGGCGGAAGTGTATAAGGATAATCAATTGATGGAAGAAGATACTCAGCATGGTCGGTTTCTGACCTTCCTTTTAGATTCGGAGATCTTTGGAATTGAAATCAAATATGTGACAGAAATTATTGGGCTTCAGGAAATCACAAAAGTTCCCGAGGTTCCCAATTATGTAAAAGGCATCATCAATCTGAGAGGAAAGATTATACCTCTGATTGACGTTAGGTTGAAGTTTGGAAAAGAATCCATACCGTATGATGACAGAACTTGCATCATTGTCATTGATGTCAACGGAGTTTCCATCGGTTTGATTGTTGACAATGTCGACGAAGTAATGACAATCGATGACAGTAACATTTCTGCTCCGCCTGAGAACAAAACGGGATTTGAAAATCGTTACATCAAAGGAATTGGAAAAGCAAATAATCAAGTCCAACTTCTGTTAGACAGTGAAAAACTTTTACGCAGCAATGAAATGGAAGTGTTGGAAAAGCTGCAATAGTTAGGGTGGGGGAAGTATGGCAAGAAAAATAAAGGTTTTGATCGTCGACGATTCATTGTTGTTCCGCGAGACCCTGGCACAAGAAATAGCAAAAGATTTTGGCATCGAGGTAGTAGGAACTGCAGAAGACCCTTTTGTCGCACGTGACAAGATCCTTGAGCTACAGCCGGATGTCGTCACATTGGATGTAGAAATGCCAAAGATGGATGGTATCGCATTCCTGAAAAAGCTGATGCCGCAGTATCCACTCCCTGTCGTTGTTATTAGTTCCGTCGAAAGCAATGTATTTGAAGCGTTGAGCGCGGGTGCGGTTGATTTTGTTGCGAAACCAAAATCCAAAGCAGGGACTAGCACCTTCTATAACGAACTCATTGTTAAGATAAAAATTGCATCGACTGCAAAGGTCGCACAGTATAAGCTGAAAGCAGATGAGTCCGTAAGGCTTCATCCTGTGCATCAAGCGGCTGCAGATGAAACGGTGATTGCAATCGGAGCCTCAACCGGTGGGACAGAGGCCTTGGCGAGTATTATTAATGTCTTGCCCGCCGAGATGCCGGGTATTGTGATTGTGCAACATATGCCTCCTGTTTTTACAAAAATGTATGCGGAACGTTTAAATAATTCGTCGAGACTTAAAGTTAAGGAAGCACAAGATGGAGATGAACTCTATCCGGGAATGGCTTTAGTTGCTCCGGGGGATTACCAAATGGAGGTAGTCCGTGATCGAGGTACTTTCAAAGTGAAGTGTTTCAAGGGCGAAAAAGTCAGCGGGCATTGCCCCTCTGTCGATGTATTGTTTCGTTCGGTTGCTTCGACTGTCGGAAAAAACGCACTCGGTGTCATTCTTACGGGAATGGGAAGTGACGGAGCGAAGGGCTTGCTTGAGATTAGGAAGAAAGGGGCCTTTACGATCGGACAGGACGAAAAAAGTTCCATCGTATATGGAATGCCTATGGTTGCCTATAATATAGGCGCTGTTGCAAGGCAATTACCCTTGGATCGCATCCCACAGGAGCTTTGCGATATCGTATCGCAAAAAAACGGATAAATGCATAGCAAAGTAAACAAAAAAAGAGGTGAAAACCCTCTTTTTTTTCGTTTTGTAAAAAACAAATAATGATGGACGAATAGTAAAGAATTGTGAGATAATGTCGATATCATTTTATTGGAGTATAACGCGTAACCCAAAAATGAAATCCGAGAGGGGGAAATAAATATGGCGGAACGAATCGATGAAAACATCGAACGTCAGGAAGACACACAATACGGGAAATACCTCACTTTTGCATTAGGGGAAGAAATCTATGGGATTGAAATCAGACACGTGATTGAAATCATTGGGATTCAAGCAATTACTAAGGTCCCCAATGTTCCCGCTTACGTCAAAGGGATTATTAACCTAAGAGGTAAGATCATACCGGCAATCGATATGCGTCTAAAATTCAACAAAGAGCCTCTTGCATACAACGACAGAACTTGTATCATCGTCATTGAAATCAATCAGATTCCTGTAGGGTTAATCGTTGATTTTGTTGACGAAGTCTTGAATATCTCGGACGAAGACATTGCACCTCCGCCAAACACAAAAACAAACGCAAACAACAAATACATCCAAGGGATCGGCAAGTCCGGCGATCAGGTTCAACTGTTGCTGGATTGTGAAGAACTCTTGTTAACAGAAGAGGTTTCCCTAATAGACGAAGATTAATATAGTCAACAAAAAAAACGGAGGAGTTAATATGAAAATCGGCACTAAAATATCGATCAGTATTGCCCTTGTTGGGTTGTTTAGCTTGGGGACAATCAGTATCATAGCTTATATGACGGCATTCGACATGGGTATCACTTCAGCCCAACTTTCCGTAATGAAAAAGCTGTTGCTCTCTGCGACTGTTGGACTTAGCATTCTAACGTATCTCGTTTTTTCTGTCGCATTAAAAAAAATGATTGGAAAGCCGATTTCGGATTTGACCGAGGCGGCAAAAAAAATCGCTCTTGGAGACCAAACCGCAAACGTCGATATGACTCGAAGCGGACAAATCGGTGAATTGGTTAAAGCTTGTGGTGCTTTAATCGAGAGCAGAAAAAAACAAGCCTTGCGGATTGAAAAACTTGCACATGGAGACTTTTCTATGGAACCCGGGGTTTCTTTGGCCCAGGATGCAATCATATTTCGCATGGGAGCCCTTTCAGAAACCTTAAATGACATGGAGAAGGAAGCTGAAAATATGCGTCGCGCGGTTGCTAAAGGCGATTTTGAATACCGTGGCAGCAACGAAAATTTTGATGGAGGATATGGTGAAGTCATCAAGGGATTCAATGAAACCCTTGATCTTGTGAAAACGCCGATTCGCGTTTTGGCAGATTATGCAGAACGCATTTCGAGAGGCGATATACCTGAAACACCATCTTCTGAGTATGCAGGGGATTTCTCGAGAATCGAACAGGCCTTAAATGCATGTGCTACGACATTCGCAGAATACAAAAAAAATCTGAGCGTGGCAAACGAAGCAGTTGGCAAGGCAAAGGAAAAAGCCTCTTGGTTTGAGGGAATCCTCGACAGCGTGCCGTTTCCGGTTTCGGTCACCGACATGGATAAAAATTGGACGTTTATCAATAAAGCAACCGAAGAATCCTCCGGAATCAGACGCGCCGATGCGATTGGCCTGCCTTGCAAAAACTGGGGAACAGAAATCTGCGGCACTGAAGATTGTGGGATTTGTGCATTAGTTGAAGGAAAAGAGCAAAGCGGATTTGCAAAAGATGGATTGCATTATCAAATCAGTTCTTCTTATCTCTATGATAGTGAGGGTGAACGAATCGGCCATGTCGAAATCGTTCAAGATGATACCATTATCATTGAAGCGGATAAGTATTCGGGCATTGAGGTTGCAAGACTTGCGAGCAATCTTTCAAAGCTTTCTCAAGGATCACTTGATTTGGACTTCAGCGTTGGAACGGGTAATGAATTTACTGTTGTCGAACGGCAGAATTTCTCCGAAATCAGTCAAAATTTAAGACTCGCAACGGATGGGATTCGTGCAATGGTCGCAGATGTCGAACTGCTTGCACAAAAAGCTGTAAAAGGCGACCTCTCCTACCGTGCGGACGCCTCGAAACACGGCGGTGATTTTGCAAATATCATGAAGGGTGTCAACGATACTCTCGATGCTGTCACAGAACCAATCAAAGAGGCTTCAGCGGTCTTGCAGGAAGTGGCAAAAGGAAATTTACAGGTCACGATGTCCGGTGATTACCACGGGGATCATGCTGAAATTAAAAACGCCTTAAATGAAACCATTAGAAATATGCGAAGCTACATTGATGAGATATCGGAAGTTCTTTCTGATATCGGAAACGGCAATCTCAACCAATCCATTACGGGAGATTACAAGGGAGATTTCATTACCATTAAGGACTCATTGAACAATATCATCATTTCTCTTTCTCAAATTTTGGGAGATATCGATATTGCGGCTGAGCAGGTTACCTCAGGTTCTCGTCAGGTTTCTGATGCCAGCCAAGCGCTGTCTCAGGGATCCACCGAGCAGGCAAGTACTATCGAAGAGCTGACCGCTTCCATTACCGAGATTGCAGATCAAACAAAGAAAAATGCAATCCGTGCAAACGAAGCGAATGAGCTTACAAACCAAGCAATGAAAAACGGAATCAAGGGAAATGAAAGAATGCAGGGAATGCTTGATTCCATGACTGAAATCAATGAATCTTCTGCGAGTATTTCAAAAATAATCAAGGTCATCGATGACATTGCCTTCCAAACCAATATTCTTGCGTTGAATGCGGCAGTCGAAGCTGCGAGAGCCGGTCAACACGGAAAAGGCTTTGCCGTCGTAGCAGAAGAGGTAAGAAATCTTGCGGGACGAAGCGCAGAGGCCGCAAAAGAAACAACGAGCTTAATTGAGGGATCAATTACAAAAGTTCACGCGGGGAGCAAACTTGCAGAGGACACAGCGGAGGCACTCAAGGAAATCGTTTTGGGTGTCGAAAAGGCAACGACTTTGGTATCTCAAATTGCAGAAGCTTCAAACGAACAGGCCGCGGGGATTGAGCAAATCAATATTGGTCTTGAACAGGTGTCTGAGGTCGTTCAAAACAACTCTGCAACAGCCGAAGAAAGTGCTGCGGCGAGTGAAGAACTCTTTAGCCAATCGGAGATGCTCAAACAGATGGTAGGTAGTTTCACTCTCTTGGAAATCGAGGAAACTGATTCTTTCGAAACAGCAAGACTCCTGGCTGAAGGATTCCAAAGTGTTAATGTAGGCTCGCATTACCACGAAAACGAAACGAATAACGCCTATGAACTGAAATCCTAAAATTAAAAACAGAGCATATAAAAAGCGGAGCATGCAAAAAAGAAAAACGTGAAATACACCCCAAGGTGCCGAATAAAACCAGTTGGCATTTTGAGGTGTATTTTTTATGTGCTTGTTTTTTTGTATCACAATTGTTCGAAGATGCAGTGTCGAGAAATCCTGTTTGCTGAATATATTCAAAAAATTGATACAAAAGGTGAAGAGTATTTGGGAATGCGTTTAACAATATTCCCATCGGGTATGAATCGTTATTATTATTAGCTGGTATTGTTATTTGGCATAAAGGTAGAAAGGACAGAGGGAACGAATATGAATAAGACAAAGGAAGGATCCATCGGTGGCAAAATTTCGGGTATACTGATTGTTGCAATTATGATCAGCACTCTTGTGATTGGCATTTTTTGCTACTACAGCTACAGAGACAATTCTCTTAAATTGACGGGAGAAAAAGCGTTGGCAATCGCAGAGTCGATTGCTGCGGGAATCGACGGAGATCGCTTTATTTCGTATAGTACGGAAGGCATCGAAGACGAATATTTTCTTGCTGAAAAAGAGGTCATGAGTGATGCCAAGAAAAGAAACGGAGCTACTTATGTCTATTCGCTTGTGGATGATGGTGATAATTACAAATACATTATTTCCGGATACTTAAAAGAGGAAGATCAGTCAGGCTGGGGGTACTTGGGTTATACGGACCCCAAAGATATTTTTTCTGAAAATACAGGATTGGTATTTAGTGATGGCGTTGGCCGTTATACAGATCCGCAAGATTATGGACCGGATTATGGTCTTTTGGTTTCTGGATTTGCCCCGATTCTTGATTCGACCGGAGCAGTCGTTGGTGTCGTTGGAATTGATATCAGCGTAAATGAAGAGTTAGCCAAAATCAATAAGCTGATTCCTGTGGTTATCGCGATGATTTTGATTACCACAGCAATCTTATTCTTCGTATCTAACTTATTTGTCCGAAAAACCATTGCAAAACCATTGCGTCAAATTGCGGAAAAATTAAATGTTTTGTTGCTTGGTGATACGGATGTAAAAATCGATCAAATGTACCTGTCTCGTAATGATGAAGTGGGCTTGCTCGGCAGAGGTTTTATTGATATGGCCGCCAACCTAAAAGGACAGGCGGATCTGGCTCAACAGATTGCAGCCGGAAATTTGTCTCTTGAAGTTAAAGCGCGTTCCGATAAAGATGTTCTGGCAATCAGTATGACATCCGTCATCAAAACCCTTAGGAGCCTTGTTTCCGGGGTTAATGACCTCACTGTTGCCGCAGTCGATGGGAAATTAGAGACCAGAGGAAATGCAGAAGCGTTTGAAGGAGGATTCAAGGACATTATCGGTGGATTCAATGCCACCTTAGATGCGATTGTAGTCCCGCTTAGAGAAGCCTTTGGCTATATTGAGAAGATAGCAATGGGTGAACGCTTTGAAATGGCGGAAAACAACTATAAAGGTGAATACAAAGAGTTGATTGATAACCTGGCGGCAGTAAAAGATGCGATTTATGCAGTCGCAGGAGCCACCTTCCAAATCACAGAGAATATCAGAGAAGGTCATTTCGCATACCGTGAAGACGCAAGTCTTTTGAATGGAGTTTATGCGGAAATGATTACGGGCATAAACGCCACTGTTGACATCCTGATCGATTTCATTGAGACCTCCCAAAATTACATGGGACAAATCGGAAACGGGAAGATTCCCGAGAAGATTCACGAAGAATACCAAGGAGATTTTAACAAGGTCAAAGAGAGCATCAATGACTGTATTGACGGTCTTGGCGGACTTGTTGAAGGACGCGACGTATTGGGTCGTATGACACTGAACGACTATGGTGTTACAGTCAATGGTACGTATCAGGGAATATTCAACGAAATTGCAACGTCAATCAATCAGGTTGGCTGGCGTGTCAATCGTACTGTCGATGTTCTTATTAACATTGCTGCCGGCGACTTCAAAGATCTACAAGGCCTGAAAAACCTTGGCAAACGCTGTGAGGAAGATCGACTGGTGCCGACAATGGTTTTGACAATCGAAACGATTAAGGAACTGATTGAAGAAACCCGAATGCTATCTGAAAATGCAGTGAAAGGAAATCTATCCGCGAGAGGGCATATTGATAAATTCAACGGGGAATACTGCAATGTAATCGAAGGCATCAACGAGACCCTTGACGCAGTCATTGCGCCGATAGAGGAAGCTTCCTCTGTCCTCCAAGAAGTGGCAAGAGGGGATCTTCAAGTTAAGATGGTTGGAGATTACAAGGGAGACCACGCGGAGATTAAGAATGCGTTGAATGAAACCATCGAGAATCTGAGGGGCTATGTCGGCGAGATAGCCTATGTCCTTTCGGAAATGGGCAACGGAAACATGGATCATAATATAACTTCCGAGTACAAAGGTGATTTCATCGAAATCAAAAACTCTCTCAACAATATCAGTATTTCGCTTTCGGAAACTCTTGGAGAAATTAATGAAGCGGCAAATCAGGTGGCGTCAGGAGCAAGACAGGTTTCCGATGCCAGCCAGGCGCTTTCCCAAGGTTCTACCGAGCAGGCGAGTACCGTTGAGGAACTCACGGCTTCTATCGCGGAAATCGCAAACCAGACGAAACAAAATGCGGTTAATGCGAACCAAGCCAATGAATTGTCTGACAGCGCCCGCGAAAATGGCGTAAAAGGAAATATGCAAATGCAAGGAATGCTCTCATCAATGAGAGAAATCAACGAATCTTCGGCTAACATCTCGAAGATCATCAAGGTCATCGACGATATCGCCTTCCAGACCAATATCCTTGCGCTTAATGCGGCGGTTGAGGCAGCAAGAGCAGGGCAGCATGGAAAAGGCTTTGCGGTAGTAGCAGAGGAAGTCAGAAATCTTGCAGCAAGGAGCGCAAAAGCAGCGAAAGAGACCACAGACTTGATTGAGGGATCAATCAGTAAGGTCGAGATCGGAACGAAGCAGGCAAATGAAACGGCAGGAGCGCTGAACGAGATTGCAGAGGGCATCGAAAAATCGGCATCGCTTGTCGGAAGCATTGCAACAGCATCAAATGAACAGGCTTCCGGTATCGCTCAGGTCAATATGGGAATCGAACAGGTTTCGCAGGTTGTACAGAACAATTCTGCAACAGCGGAAGAAAGTGCAGCAGCCAGTGAAGAACTATCGAGCCAAGCGGAACTTCTCAAACAAATGGTTACGCGCTTTACTCTCAGAAAACAAACGGCGAGACTTTCGAGTGGGGAACAAAAACGTCCTTCGCAGGAAGCGGCTCAGATTGAGCAGGCGCCAAGAGCAATGCAAAACAGAATCGTCCTTGATGAAAATGAGTTTGACAAGTATTGATCAACGGTTTTCCAACATGGAGCCGAATCAATATAGCAAAAGAAAAAAGAGCCGAAAGGCTCTTTTTTCTTTACGCTGATGCTTCTGTGGTACGCCCAACAGGATTCGAACCTGCGACCTTCAGAGTCGGAGTCTGACACTCTATCCAGCTGAGCTATGGGCGCTTGAAACGACTTAATAAATGATACAGGAACAAGCGTAAATTGTCAAATGAACTCAGCGAAGTGTTTTGAGGTCTTAGAGAACTAATTCTTTGACATATTTGGGCAATACAAAGCAAGCTTTGTGAATTTCAGGGGAATAACAGAGTGTTTCAAAATCCGGCGTTCTGCTTGCTAACGGTGTCATGGGGTCGTATTTTTTGGACCCAATCGTAAAGCAATGAAGTCCGCTGGGATACGTTGGTATATTTGCGGTGTAGAGGCGTGCAATCGGATAAATATCCCTTACGTCCCGTAGGATTCCTTTGATCAATTCTCTGTGATAGAAGGGAGATTCGGTCTGCTGAACAAAAAGGCCATCTTCCTTCAGCGCGGAATATACATCTTGATAGAACGCATGAGTGAAAAGCTGTTCCCCGGGACCAATCGGATCAGAGCAATCAACAATGATTACGTCATAAATGCCTTTAGATTCACGCATATGTTTAATGCCATCTTCGATTTTCAAATCAACGATTTTGTTCTTTTCGAGGTCGGGGTTCCATTCCGGCAAGTAGGTTTTGCATATTTCGACCACGGTCTTGTCAATATCGACCCACTGAACTTTTTCAAGATTCTTGTGTTTTGTCACTTCTCGGATGCTTCCTCCGTCACCGCCGCCGATTACGAGAATAGATTTCGGGTCCGGGTGAGTGAACATCGGCACCTGCACAATCATTTCGTGGTAGATGTATTGATCGAAAGTAGTGGTTTGTATGACGTCATCAAGAACGAGCATTTTACCGAAGTAAGCTGTATCAAGTACTGCGATTTCTTGAAATTCCGATTTCCCGGTATATATCGTGCTGTTTACTTTGCACGTAAAGTTTACATCTTCATTTTGTTGTTCTGTGATCCATAGTTCCATTTTTCTTCCTCCTGTGCGATTAGATTTTTAAAAAATCCACCACTCGATAATAGCAAATACGAATATATTAGCATCTATTTCCTAAAGGTACAAATACTATATGCCCATAATTCGTTTAAATATACAATTTATTTCTGTTAAGCAATAAAAAAATGACGCCGATAGGCATCATTTTCATTTATGGTGGGCAGTATTGGGCTCGAACCAACGACCTCCTGCTTGTCGAGCAGGCGCTCTAGCCAACTGAGCTAACCGCCCATAACCACTGTTCTTTATTATAGACGATGGGTTTTTAAAATGCAAGAAATTGTTTGAGTAAAATAAAAAAAGAGATACTTCCGCGTAATGGCTTTAAATTTGCATTACAAAGAGCGAAACCCCCTTACGTAAATGCTTATCTTGTATTATAATTGTCTGAGAATGTTTGCATGAAAATTGTGCGACAGAATGCGTCTCAGGGGAACGTCTAATCACATTAGGGGGAAACGAAAGGGAAAAGGGGATATGTCAAAATGGCTTAGCACGATTTTTATTATAACGACAATAATGCTGATAGGTACTTCCACGGCGTTTGCGGCGGGTGAAGATATTAAACTTATGTTAGACGGAACCATTATTGAAACGGATGTTCCGCCCTTACTTGAAAGTGGGAGGACTCTTGTTCCCTATCGTGCCCTTTTGGAAGCGATGGGTGCCGAAGTGTCTTGGGATGAGCAGACAAAAATGGCAGCGGCATCGCTTGGAAGCTATAATGTCCAGGTGACAATCGACAGCAAGACCGGATTTGTGAACGGCGCAATCAAGGAGATGGAAGTTCCGCCGAGAACCATTGATGGCCGAACGGTAATTCCTCTTCGTTTCGTCCTTGAAAATCTGAACTGTAGTGTTAGTTTTGACGATATCTCACGTACCGTGTTGATAGAATCGCCGGAGCTGACCGGAGCGACACAAATTACTGAGATTACTCTTTCGGAAACGGAAACGACCTATCGGATTAGTGCCAGGGGAAACAATATCATTGAGGGGACCAAGACCTTTGCCTATGAGGCGCCCGAACGCTTCGGAATCGATATCAAGAATGCTGCGTTCCCAGAGGGCTCGGGGACAATCGAAGCAAGCAATGACGTTTTTACAGCGGTACGTTATGCACAGTTTGATGAAACGACGGTCCGCGTCGTGGTCGATCTTTCTGACAAAACCGCCGGACAGGTCAGCCTTTCAGATGATCGTATGACCGTGTATATCGATTTTGAAAAAAAGAGTGAATCTTCCAATGCGGATAGTGCTGATGACATTGATACTTCACTCTTGCCCGAGCTTAACTGGATGGCTGCCGGAAAACTCGTAGTTGTTGATGCGGGACATGGCGGCAAGGACCCCGGCGCAGAGGGAAAGCTTGGTTCGAAACACGCGATATGGGAAAAAGAAATCAATTTGCCGGTTGCGTTACGGGTAGAGGAATTGCTTTCTGCTGCGGGGGCTAAGGTGCAACTTGTTCGTTCTACTGATGTCTTTCTAACGACCTATGAAAGAGCAGAAGTTGCTAACACAGAATGTGCAAGTCTCTTTGTAAGTATACACAATAACTCCAACGATTATGAAGGACCAAACGGTACCGAAGTTCTTTATTATAATAAAACAACCGAGAGCGACCATGGGATTACAAGTCAAGAACTCGCCACCTATATCCAAGTAGAGATGGCCGCTGCAACCGGATTTAAGGATCGCGGTGTCCAAAAAAGTCCGAAACTTGCCGTCTTAAATAAAACATTGATGCCGGCTGTGATCATTGAGGGAGGATTTTTATCGAATTCAAGTGATCTTCGCGTTATCATTACCGATGAATACATCGAAAAATATGCTGTTGCTACGGCGCGGGGCATCATCAATGCCCTGAATGCGTCAATCGATTAATTGAGTAATAAGGAGAACAGAAAAAAATGAACGATTCGATGAGTTGCTTCAGCGGAAGCGCAAACTATGTAGCCAGCCCGGAGTTGATGCACGCAGTCAATGTTGCGATTGCGCTCGAAAAACCGCTCCTAATCAAAGGAGAACCGGGAACCGGAAAGACGATGCTTGCTGAGGCGATTGCGGAAGCTCTGGATAAGAAATTGATTATTTGGAGCATCAAATCGACAACAAAAGCAAAGGACGGCCTTTATGTCTACGATACGGTACAACGTTTGTATGACAGCCAGTTCAATGAAGGCGATGTTGCGGATATCAAAAAATATATCAAACCCGGCAAAGTCGGAGAAGCATTTCTTGCAGACGAACAGCCAATTCTTCTGATCGATGAAATCGACAAAGCTGATTTGGAATTCCCGAATGACATGCTTTGGGAACTTGATAAAATGGAGTTTTATATTCCTGAAACAAAAGAGACAATCAAAGCAGAAAAACGGCCGATTGTTATCATTACTTCGAATGCCGAAAAAGAACTTCCTGACGCATTCCTTAGACGTTGTATTTTCCATTACATTGCGTTCCCTGATCCTGATACAATGAGAGATATCGTCAAAGTTCATTTTTCAAATATCGAAAACAGGCTCTTGGATCAGGCGTTGGATTCTTTTTATCGCCTTCGCGGAATCAAGGAAATCCAAAAGAAACCAAGCACTTCTGAACTTTTGGATTGGATCAAGGCGCTCACAATCAGCGGAATTTCTATTGAACGAATCGAGGCAGAACTGCCTTTCCTTGGTGTGTTGCTAAAAAAGAATCAAGACATTGATACTTTGGAAGAAGCTCGCAGCAGAGGATACAACTTAAAGGGAA
>JAQUUY010000020.1:13390-15819 GCA_028693645.1 Eubacteriales bacterium
ACAATCAGCGGAATTTCTATTGAACGAATCGAGGCAGAACTGCCTTTCCTTGGTGTGTTGCTAAAAAAGAATCAAGACATTGATACTTTGGAAGAAGCTCGCAGCAGAGGATACAACTTAAAGGGAATGGGAAGATAATGATTGGGAGGAACCCCTTTGTTTATTGAATTTTTTTATCTGCTTCGAGAACGAAAACTTATGGTTTCGACCACGGAGTGGCTCGATCTTTGCGAAGCACTGGATTCGGGCCTTTGTGGACCGAGCCTTCTTGAATTCTATCATTTGTGCCGAGCGGTTCTTGTTAAGAGCGAAGCGGACTATGATAAATTTGACATGGCATTCGCTATTTTTTTCAAAGACATAGAAAATCTGCCTGACATTCCGGATGAGGTTTGGAAATGGCTTAATGGTGGAGAAAAAAGCAAGGATGAGCTTTGGGATAAGATTGATCCGAATGCTCAGGACTATGAGCTGGATCAACTGAAAAAGATGCTCGAAGAACGCTTGCAAGAACAAAGGTCATGTCATAGGGGCGGAAACTATTGGATCGGCACAGGCGGCACTTCGGTGCTTGGTCATGGCGGATTTGCGAAACAAGGGGTTCGTGTCGGCGGAGAAAGTCGCCACCAATCTGCACTGCAAGTCGCAAGACAGCGTGATTATCGTGATTTTCGTGAAGACAACATCCTTGACACAAGACAGTTCCAAGTAGCTTTTCGCAAGCTTCGCCAGTATTCGAGCACGATGCAAACGGCCAAAACGGAACTTGATATTGATGCGACAATCCAAAAGACTTCGGATAATGCAGGCTATTTGAATCTTGTTTTTGAAAAGCCCCGCAAAAATACTGTCAAACTGCTGCTACTGTTTGATTCGGATGGGTCGATGCAACGCTACAGCAAGCTTTGCAGTGCGTTGTTTCAATCGGTCAATAAGTCCAATCATTTTGGCGATCTCAAAGTCTACTATTTTCATAACTGCGTCTATGATCATTTGTATAAAGATCCTAGTTGCCGCAGAGGCGAATGGGTTCCCACCGATTGGGTGCTTTCGAATCTCGGCAGTGAATATCGTGTTATTTTTGTTGGTGATGGAGCGATGGCGCCTTCGGAGCTTTTTCGCGAGGGCGGCAACTGTGTCATCGGCTTATATAACGAGCTCCCGGGTATTGACTGGCTCAAACGAATCATGAATCGTTATCCGCATCATATTTGGCTTAACCCAATCCCGAAGAGAAGCTGGCATGATATTTTTGGGCACCATACTCTTGAGGTATTGGAAGAACTGATACCGATGTTTGAACTGAGCCTTGACGGCTTGGAAAAAGGCATCAAAAAACTGCTTGTCAATCGGTGACTGTAATCCATCGATTGAGAAGGAAGCGGCGATTTATTTATGAGAAATAGCGAAAAACGCCTTTTACAAGCCCGAGGATCTGAACATCCTTGGCAATGATGGGAGCCATGGTAGGGTTTTCGGGTTGTAGGCGAATATGATCTTTTTCTTTGTAAAAAGTCTTCACGGTCGCTTCGCTTTCGAAGGTATCAAGCATTGCGGCTACAATCTCGCCGTTATTTGCCGTGTTTTGCTGACGAATTAGAATATAATCGCCATTAAAGATTCCTGCATCAATCATACTGTCGCCTTTGACCGTTAACATAAAATAGTTGCCATTTTTTAAATAGCGAGAGGGAACCGGAAAACTGTCTTCGATGTTTTGCTCTGCCAAAATCGGCACACCCGCAGCAATCTGCCCAATCACGGGAACGTCGACAACATCAATCCGTTCATTTGCGGAGAAGGCAGGGCTTTCGTAATGAGTGTTGCGTGCATCAAGTTCGTTGCTGCTCTCGAAATCGAGGATTTCGATGGCCCGCGGTTTTGCCGGATCCTTTCGGATAAAGCCATTTTGCTCTAATGATGCAAGCTCTTTGTGTGCTGTCGAAGTCGATTTAATCCCGAGGGAACTGCACATCTCGCGAACCGTTGGCGGGTAGCCTTTTTTCTTGATTTCATTCTTCATATAAGTAAGGATTTGTTTTTCGCGTTCGGTAAGGGCTTTCATGAACGGTCCTCCTTTGATCACGGGGGTAATTTGTTTATATAGTAATGTCTTATGCAGTGATTGTAACAGATTGAGAACAAAAAGTAAACACATGTTCGCGTGAATGCCTGCGAAAAACGAAGAACCCTGCAAAGAGAGGCTTGCAGGGTTCTTCGTTTGATCCGTAGATCATGTTTGGTTAGTGTAGGTTATTTGATTTAGT
This sequence comes from Eubacteriales bacterium, assembly GCA_028693645.1. Taxonomy (GTDB): domain Bacteria; phylum Bacillota; class Clostridia; order Peptostreptococcales; family Anaerovoracaceae; genus STD2-154. The sequence continues at coordinate 15,658 of JAQUUY010000020.1, forward strand.
AGGTTTGCATAAGTTATTTAATCATGTTATCGACAGAATCAAGTACTTTGTCAAGTATTTGTAATGCTTCATTCATTTCTTGTTCCGTAATAATCAAAGGCGGAGATACCTGAATCATATTTTCGTGAGAATAGGTATAAAACCCTTCCGCTTTCAACATGG
>JAQUUY010000159.1 GCA_028693645.1 Eubacteriales bacterium
TCACAGAAAAATACAATGACTATGCGTTCGAACTTGAAAAGAAATTTAAAGAAGCGGGACTTCGCGTCGAGGTAGACGGAAGAAACGAAAAGATCGGATATAAAATCAGAGAAGCGCGGAACCAGCGCGATCCGTACATCCTCGTTGTCGGTGAAAAAGAGGCAGAAAGCGGTACTGCAACCGTTCGCTCCAACAAAGAGGGCGAGCTTGGCGAAATGACTATCGACAGCATCATTTCGAAGCTGAAAGAAGAAATCGAAAACAAGTCCTGCTAAATCCCGGAATAAAATTGTCGATCATAACGGAAAACATAAAAATCATAAAAATATATAAGTAAACGCCAGTCCTATTTACCTCGGAAACCGCTCGTTCTTCAAATTTTGTCGAACTCGGACGGTTTCTACGGCAAATAGGACTGGCGTTTTTATAGTATGCCTACTCGCGCCTCCTTAGCTCGAAGTGTCGGAGTAGTGAAATTGTCAAGAAGTCCGTATTTCAATACCATTTCGCTTCGGCGGAAATCGTTGGAGTATTGATATCAAACAAATCATCTTGTATCCCTACTCCGGCCTCGACCCGCGACTAGCTCGGAGTATTGAAATTGTCAAGAAGTCGGCATTTCAATACCATTTCGCTTTGGCGGAAATCGTTGGAGTATTGATATCAAACAAATCATCTTGTATGCCTACTCCGGCCTCGACCCGCGACTAGCTCGGAGTAGTGAAATTGTCAAGAAGTCCGTATTTCAATACCATTTCGCTTCGGCGGAAATCGTTGGAGTATTGATATCGGACAAATCATCTCGCTTGCCTACTCTTTCGAGTTGGCAAAAAAATATAGAGAAATATCGCGAAAGGCAAGGAAATGAACGAAAAATGAAGAAGAACCTTGCCTTTTCAGCGCTGAGTAGCAATTTGTTGAGAACAATCAGATGAAAAGCAAGGAAATGAATGAAAAATGAAGAAGAACCTTGCTTTTTCAGAGCTGGGCATCGATTTGTTGAGAATAATCAGATGAAAAGCAAGGAAATGAACGAAAAATGAAGAAGAACCTTGCCTTTTCAGCGCTGAGTAGCGATTTGTTAAGAATAATTGGATAAAAGGCAAGGAAATGGGCAAAAAAAGAAAAGAAACCTTGCTTTTTTAGAGCTGAGCAGAAGGCTATGTCCTCGACTTCATAAAAGGCTGGATACATTTTACTTCGAGTAGGTATTGACAAGGGGGAAAAGCCTGTTAAACTGTAAGTGAGTAATCACTCACAACTAAGGCGAGAAAATAATTTTGCGCAATGAGTAAAGGGAGCCTTCCTATGCCAAACAAAACGGATTGCATCATCATGAAGGAAGTCAATAAATCCTTTGGGGACAAACAAATTCTCAAGGATATCAATATTTCTGTTCCCTGCGGATCGATTTATGGATTGCTTGGACCATCCGGCTGCGGCAAAACAACGACGGTAAAAATCATGTCCGGCATTCTTGAAGCAAGCTCAGGACAAACTTATGTCCTTGGTGAGCAGATGCCAAAACTGGGGCTCATGAATCAGATTGGCTACATGGCACAGTCTGATGCGCTTTATATGTCGCTTTCCGCAAAAGAAAACCTTGAATTCTTTGGAAAAATCTATGGCATCAAAGAAACGGCTCTGCAGGAACGAATCCTCGAGGTCATGGAAGTTGTTGGGCTTACAAAGGAATTAAACAAAACGGTGCAGGAGTATTCGGGGGGGATGAAACGCCGTCTCTCTTTAGCTTTGTCGATTTTGCACGCTCCGACTATTTTAATCCTGGATGAACCGACCGTCGGTATCGATCCGCTGCTTCGACAAAATATTTGGAAAACGCTTTACGAAATGACGGAAAAGGGAACGACTATCGTGGTGACGACGCATGTGATGGATGAGGCGGAAAAATGTACACGCCTTGCCATGATGAGAGAAGGACTTTTAATTGCAATCGGCACACCTGCAGAAATCATAAAAAGCAGCGGCAAAGAAAGCCTCGAGCAGGCGTTTATCCACTTTGGAAGAGGAACGGAGGCGGCGACAAATGAGAGTTAAAGCCCTTACCATCCGAATCCTCCGGCAGATGCGAAGAGATAAGCGGACCCTCGCGTTAATGATTTTTGCACCGCTTCTTGTTTTGACACTTGTCTATTTTCTCTTGGATAGCTCTACCAGCACAGTCAACATTGCTGTCGTAAACGCTCCCGAAAGTTATGTAGAGAGTCTCTATGAAAATAATACATATCCCTCCTATTACGCGGAGGATGAAGCGCGGCGAGCCCTCGAAAATGAGGAAGTCACCGCCATCGTCGATATGAAAAGCGGAAAGCTTTATGTTGCGCTCGACGGTAGCAACAGCACGAAATCAAAAATGGCACTTTCCGCAATCGAAGTGGCAAAAAAAGCTTCCGCGCCAACACGCATTGATCTGAAAACAGAAATTGATTATGTTTACGGATATGAAGACCTCTCAATGTTCGATAATATGGGGGCCGCTTTTGTCGGGGTGCTGGTTTTTTTCTTTGTGTTTCTGATTGCAGGGATTGCGTTTTTGCAGGAACGAACGACCGGAACACTCGAAAAATTGCTTTCTACACCAATCAAACGTTGGGAAATCGTCCTTGGATATACTTGTGGGTATGGTATTGTTACGGTCATACAATCCAGTGTGATTTCTCTTTATGTCGTGTATGCGCTTGACGTCATGATGATTGGTTCTCTTTGGCTTGTGCTTCTGATTACCCTACTTACGGCGATTGCTGCTCTAACGTTGGGAATCCTTCTTTCAACAGCCGCAAACAATGAATTTCAGATGATACAGTTCATACCTGTTGTAATTGTGCCCCAAATCTTCCTTTGCGGACTGTTCGAGCTTTCGCCGACATGGGATGTCGTTGGGCACATCACTCCCTTATATTACGTCGCAGACGCCTTGAATGAGGTAATGATAAAAGGGAGCGGTATTGGAGAAATCTGGCTTGATCTCGCAGTTATTTCCCTTTGCTGCGCCGTTTTTATGACGTTAAACACTATACTTTTGAAAAAATACAGACGAATATAAGCTGGAAAAATGGAGGTTATACAAATGCAAAATTATCAATGGCTTGATGAACTCCTTGAAAAAGAGATGCCAAACATGACCGAAAAGAAAAAAGCAATCGTAAAAGCTGCCTTAATCCTCTTTAGTGAAAAGGGATATGCCGCAACATCTACCAAAGAGATTGCCGTGATGGCTAATGTCTCAGAAGGTACGATATTCAAGCATTTTTCCTCCAAAAGAGAGTTGATGCTTTCGCTGATTGACATCATCATCAACGAAATGTTGCTGACTTTGTTTTATACGGGATTGCCGGAGATTTTATCAA
>JAQUUY010000160.1 GCA_028693645.1 Eubacteriales bacterium
TTCCTTCGCCCATTTCAACCAGATGTTCTTTGGCGATACGGCGGGCTTTTTCGTTCGGAATCAGTTCGACTTGTTCCGCAATCATCGCTTTTCCGTTCTCTTTGGTTTCGGCAGAAGCATAATCTTCGAGGTATTCGTTCAGGGTCATCAAGGCATTTGGGTGGCAGCAGTTTGCAATCTGTCCGCTTTTTGCGAGGCTCATGAAACGGTCGCCGGTGCGGCCTTCGCGGTAGCAGGCGGTGCAAAAGCTGGGGATAAAACCAAGTCCGAGCAGCCAGTTGACGATTTCATCGAGAGTTCTTCTGTCGCTCACATCGAATTGTGCCGAGTTTTCCTCTTCGGGTTCGGGGGTATCGTAGCCGCCGACACTGGTTCTTGAGCCGCCGCTAATCTGTGAGATGCCAAGTTCAAGGAGTCGTTTTCTCATTTTGGCCGATTCTCTGGTCGAAATAATCATGCCGGTGTAAGGAACGGCGATACGCAAAACGGCAACAATTTTTGCAAAGGTGTCATCGGGAACGGCATCAGAGAAATCAGCTACATCGATGTCGTCAGCAGGGCAGATTCTCGGAACACTGATTGTGTGAGGTCCGCAGCCCTTCGCCGCTTCCAAATGCTCTGCGTGCATCAACATGCCGACAAAGTCATAGCGATACATATTGAGTCCGTATAAAACGCCGCAACCGACATCGTCGATTCCCGCATCCATCGCGCGGTCCATCGCCTCGGTGTGCCAAGCGTAATTGTGCTTCGGTCCTGTCGGATGAAGGGCTTCGTAGTTTGCTTTGTGGTAGGTTTCCTGGAAAAGGATATACGTTCCGATTCCGGCGTCCTTGAGTTTCTTATAATCTTCAACGGTCGTTGCCGCGATGTTGACATTGACACGGCGAATTGCTCCGTTTTTGTGATTGATGCTGTAGATAGTCTTGATGCTTTCTAAAATGTATTCCAGCGGATTGTTGACGGGATCTTCGCCGGCTTCGAGCGCGAGACGTTTGTGTCCCATATCCTGCAAGGCGACAACTTCACGGGCGATTTCCTCTTGCGTGAGTTTTTTTCTGTGTATCGTCGTATTGTCCGCGTGGTAAGGGCAGTAAGTGCAGCCGTTGATGCAGTAATTGGAAAGGTAAAGGGGCGCAAACATGACGATGCGGTTTCCGTAAATCTTTTCCTTAATCTGCTTTGCGAGGCTGTACATTTTTTCGTTTTGTTCGGGCAGGTCGCATTCCAAAAGCAAGGCCGCTTCGCGGTGGCTGAGTCCCTTGCAGTCTTTGGCCCTCTCGATCAGAGCGTCGATCATTTCTTTATCATTCTTGTGTTCCTGCGCATACGCAAGAGTGTCGAGAATTTCTTCGTGATTGATAAAGTCGACAGCATTCTTGGATTTCGGGTCATACATGGTGGTTCTCCTTTCGATTTCTGTTGCCTTAAGGTCTATTCGGCCTGCGGCGCAGAGGTTTTGGAATAAATGGTTTTTGTACTGACTCCGGGCAGCATACCGAGCTTTCCGGACAGTGCGCTGATGATGTCACCGGGACCATCGATAATAACGCTGATTACAGAAACGTGGCATCTTGCGTGCGGAACGCCCATTCTGCCGATAATGTACTCTCCGTAATCGTGAAGAATGGAGTTGATCTTTTCAATGGATTCCGTTTCCTCAACGATGATTCCAATAAGAGCGAGTCTTGGTTCCATGGCGGCTTTCACATCCTTTCAAACAAAAAATCCTTATGCGAAAAGGCATAAGGACAGTAGCTGCGATCATGATCGAAACTCTATTCTCTCGCCTTCTCATCCGGGACGAACCCTCGTGCAGTCAGTACGATACTTTTTTTGGCTTCCTCAAAGAAGAGGAAGTTCGTGCGTTTTCAAGTGTTTGGTTTGGCGTCGGAACAAGCTTTTCGCAGAACCTTCGTCGCACCATCAACTGTTAATAAAGTAAAATGATTTTTCCCAATTTGCAAGTATCTAAAAGGAAAAGCTGAAAGGGAAAGGTTGCAGTTAAGCGAATACTTGCGAGGAACGTCAGGTTATGATAATTTATTAACAACAAAGAGGCGTTTTAAACAACGAAAATAAAAATTATTATAAAAAAAGATTGGGGTAAAGAAGAAATAAGGCTTCTCTTTGCTGCGGAATAGAAAGGGAATGGCAAAAACTGTGCTTATCGGGTATAATTAAGTCGTTGCCGTAGTGAAAAAGAAAGAGAAAATACGGCAAAAACATGGATACATGCAGAAAAAAATAGAAACACGGAAAGAATGGAAGAGAGGAAAGGAAAGTAAAATGAAAAAAAATATGTTGCGGGCCGGAGCGATTACAATGGCGCTCGTTCTTTGTTTAGGAGCATTTACCGCTTGCGGAAAAACAGAAACACCGACGGAGGAGCCGGCAGCGGCGGAGCGCACAACCTTCCGAATCGCTTCCCTCAAAGGCCCCACGACGATGGGCATGGTCAAATTGATGACCGATGCGGAAGCGGCGAGTACAAAGCATGATTATCAAGTCAATATGTACGGAACTGCTGACGAAATCGTTCCCAAGCTGGTCAACGGAGAGCTTGATGTAGCTCTTCTCCCTTGCAATTTGGCAAGTGTACTTTATAAAAAAATGGAAGGCGCGGTGCAGGTTGCTGCCGTAAACACCTTGGGTGTCCTATATGTGGTGGAAACCGGAGAAAGTGTCAAATCTTTTGCGGACCTTAAAGGCAAAACGATTCTCAGCACAGGAAAAGGAACCACTCCGGAATATGCCTTGAACTATCTTTTGAAAGAAAACGGGCTTGATCCAACAAAGGATGTCACGGTTGAATTTAAAAGCGAATCAACAGAAATTGCGGCGATGCTCGCAAAAAGTGACAATGTCATTGCTGTTTTACCGCAGCCGTATGTTGCCGTCGTACAGGCACAAAACACCAAAGTTAGAATTGCTTTGAGTTTGACCGCAGAATGGGGCAAAGTCAGCACAGATAGCAGCATGGTCACCGGCGTTCTTGTCGTACGCAAAGCCTTTGCTGAGGAAAACCCTGTGGCCTTTGCGGAATTCCTTGAAGAATACAAAGCCTCAACGGAATATGCAAACACCAATGTCGCGGAGACAGCCGTGCTTGTAGAAAAGTATGGAATCGTTCCAAAAGCAGCGATTGCTGAAAAAGCCATTCCGCTATGCAACATTGTTTGCATTGAAGGAGACGAGATGAAGCAAGCGGTTTCCGGTTATTTACAGGTTCTTTTTGAGGCTGACCCCAAGTCCGTAGGAGGAGCATTGCCGGATGATGGATTCTATTACGAAAAATAAAGGGAGTATGCAAAAACGAATCACCACACTGC
>JAQUUY010000161.1 GCA_028693645.1 Eubacteriales bacterium
CCATCATTCCTGCGATGCCAAATTGCTTTTTCGTTTTTGAGTTATAGGCTTCTGTCAATCCATCCGTATAGACGATAATACGGTCGCCTTTTTCCATCTGCGCTGTTACAATTTCGTGGTTCACTTCACTAGTCAATGCACAAACAGGCAACCCTGAAACTTGAATCTCAATCATTTTGCAATCATTTTTTCCACATTCTACCACAAGAGGCAAACAATTGTGTCCCGCATTAATGAGAGATAAGCCTCGCGTCTTTATGTTATAAACTCCGCATAGCAGCGAAATGAACATATCTTTTGGTACTTTCAACTCATGGTAGCTCTTTATCACTTCATCCATCAGCCAAGTAAGGTCAGCTGCACGCTCTTTCATGCCTCGGATTTGCGTTCGCAGGAACAAGGTAAGCATTGAGGCCTGCAGTCCGTGCCCCGAAACATCGGCAATGTAAAACAAAAGTCTATCTTCATCAATTTTAATAACATCGTAGAAATCGCCACCCTGATCGTCGCTTGGAACGTAAGCAGCACTTACTTTCAGGGAATTTGCATAGTTCTTGTTTTCCGGTAAAGTCAGCCGCTGGACTTGCTTCAGGAAATCAGCCGCGTCCCTTAGCATTTTATAATGTTTTTGCATATCGTTTTCAATTTTTTGCTGTTCTGTGATGTCATAAAAGATTTCGATGGAGTACTCTCCCATCTTTCCGAACTTTGCAGGGGATGCGATGATTTGATAGGACTTCCCTTCCAGTTCAACGGTTTTGCTCTCAACCTTTTTTGTCTTCAGGCATTTTTTGCCGACACAGTCTTCACAGTTATTCTCCTGACAGACCATCGTAAAACACTTCTGTCCGATGTAGTCGCCGAATTCTTCCCTCATGGCAACATTCATATAGATGATGTTGCTCTCTTCGTCTACGACACGAACCATGCTTCCCATGTTTTCTATTACGCCGTACATCAATTTCTGATTTTTTGCAATAGGCATACCCGACTCCTTTCTTGTGCCATCGTTTTTATCAGATCCACAAACCTACAGCCGCGATCTCTTTTAACTCTTGAATCCCCGCAGGATCAGGCGAAGCATATTCGAGAATGCTTAAACCTACGATTCTCCGCTCTGCTTGCAATTTATTAATGATTTGAACAATGTGCAGCATCTGCAAACCATTGTCTGTGGGGCAAAGTGTATAAGGATACTTTTTACCGTCCAACACATCAAGATCGACGTGTACATATACATTTGTTTTTAGCGTGCTAATCCATTCTCCCGGTTCGGTCCAAATGACTTCTTCCGGCGTCATACTGCGCATCGCGTGCTGTTCAATAAACTCTTTTTCCGGCGGATCCAAATCGCGTACCCCAAGCAGCAAGACCTGCTCCGGCGAAAGGTTTGAGAAGCAAAGGTTGTCTATCGTTTCATCATGTCCCGCTTCCAAAAGAAAACGAAGAGGCATACCGTGGAAGTGTTTGCTCTTAGAGCTTTCCGGCGAATTCAAATCGCCATGTGCGTCTAACCAGAGCACAGAGAAATCTCCTTCGTATTTTTTGTTCAAATACGAAATCGGTGCGAGTTCAGCGTCACAACCTCCGCCCAGCGTAAAAATACTTGCCGGATGATTGTCTTCTATTTTTTTGTGTAGTTCTTTCATCTGCTCAACAATTTGGCGATATCCGAGTATGTTGTTTTCAACCACAAGTGTTTCATCAGACACCATTTTTACTTCAGCAAGCCGGCTTTTAAGGTTGAGTCCTTTTCTTGCCGCTGCCGCGCCGATATATAAAGCACGATTTCCGCCACCCTGCCATTGCGGAAAGAAAATATTCATGTCGCCCATCGTTCTCCTCCTTGGTACTTTTGTAATCGCAGAGTTTCACTTCTGCGTATACAGTCATTGATGTTTCACGTGAAACATCAGAATAGTTGTCAACAGCCTATACACAGGCATTTCGTATTTTATCGTTGGAATATCAACGTTTTGTGATTTTTTCAAATAGTTTTGCACAGGCAGGCCGGGGCTTGCACTTGCGCTAATTCTTTAGCGGTTTCGAAGCGTTTGGAGCAATTCCAAAAGACGTTCGAGCTCTTCTCTGCTGTAATATTCGATTTCGATTTTTCCTTTTCTGGCGCCATGTTGAATGTTTACCTTGGTCCCAAGGATTGTCTTCATTTCTTCTTCTAAGTGTGTCAAGTCGCGGTTCTTTGCTCTTTTAACGGCCCTTTTCTTTGTTCCGTCATTACGCACAAGTTCTTCCAGTTCGCGGACAGATAAGTTCTTGCGGACACATTTTTCCGCGATGGCTAACTGCTTTTCGAGTGCGTCTACGACAACAAGGGTCCTGGCATGGCCTCCGGTCAGCTTGCCCGTGACGACTAGCTCCTGAATCTTTTCCGGGAGTTTTAATAATCTAAGTGCATTTGAGATATAGGGTCTGCTTTTCCCTACACTTCTTGAAACCTCTTCTTGTGTCAGTCCGTAAGTCTCTATCATCTTGGCGAGTCCTTCGGCTTCTTCGATGGGATTCAAGTCTTCTCTTTGCATGTTTTCGATAAGAGCAATCAACATATTCTGTTCTTCGCTCAATTCTCTGACGATACAAGGAAGTTCTTTCAGCCCGGCCTTTCTCGCCGCACGAAAGCGCCGCTCTCCCGCAACGATTTCAAAACCTCCCGCAACTTCTCTGACGAGAATCGGTTGGATAACACCGTGAATCTCGATGGAGTTTGCAAGTTCCGATAATTTCTGTTCGTCGAAATGTTTTCTCGGCTGCCCAACGTTTGGCTTGATCTTATGGATATCAACAGTCACTACTCTGTCGTTCATTTCCCTTTTATCGAAGGACAGATTGTTTTCGGAGCGATTTCCTCCGACTGTAATTTCAACATCCGTAAACAAAGCCTCCAGCCCTTTTCCGAGCCCTCTGCTTTTTGCTGTTGCCATCATGCCTTTCCTTCCAGTTCAAGAAATTCTTCTGCAAATTCCATATAGGCCAAGGCGCCCTTTGAACGTGGGTCGTATTCCGTAATCGGCAACCCGTAACTCGGCGCTTCAGCAAGACGGACATTTCTCGGGATAACTGTCGTATAAACCTTTTCCCTGAAGAATTTCTTAACTTCTTCCACCACTTGGATCGAAAGGTTAGTTCTTCCGTCAAACATACTCAATATGACACCTTGTATCTCAAGATTCTTGTTCAGATTCTTCTTTACCAGCTCAATGGTGCTCATCAACTGACTTACTCCTTCAAGTGCATAAAACTCACATTGAATCGGAATCAAAAC
>JAQUUY010000162.1 GCA_028693645.1 Eubacteriales bacterium
GCGGCGGAAGTCGGCATCAATCTCTTGCTTAATGATAAATACGACTTTCTGAAAGCCGGCGTCAATGGCGTCATATAAAGAAAAATGAATAATCGGTTCTTCGTTTTTGCCGACCGGAGCAAGTTGCTTCAGCCCGCCGAAACGGCTTCCGATGCCTGCGGCCATAATGACCAAGGTTGGTTGCTGCATCTTTTTTCTCCTATTCTTTTATACGCTTATAGTTTTTTCTGATTAGGCCGAACAAGACAAAAACAGGCCCAAGCAGCGTAATCGCTTTGATGAAAAATGGAAACGCTTCGATTGGCGCAATCATCTTAAAAAAGCCGATGCAGTAAACGATAAGAAAAAGAAACAAAATCAGAATCCGAGCATATTTTTTCATGTCTTACCTCCAAAAGAAAGGATCCATCTCATTTGGAACCCTTGCTTCTATAGTATAATAATTGCGGCTTCTGTGCAAGAAAAACCCCCTTTCAGAAACATTGCATACTAAACTTTTTGTGATATACTATACACAAAATATAGATAAAAGCTATGGAGTGGATATGAAAACATTGGAAATTGCTTCCTCTCGTCCCTACAAAGTACTGATTGGTTCCGACTTGCTCGCAGAAGTGGGAACGCAAATCAAAAAAATCGGAGAGCATGAAAAGATCGCAGTGATTTGCGATGATGTGACGGCAGCGTTGTTTGGCGCAAGATTAAAAGAAAGTCTTGAAAAGAGTGGTGCGGTCGCCTGCTTTTTTTCTTTTCCGAACGGAGAAACGTCAAAAAATATTACGACCTTGCAGCAAATCTATTCGTTTTTGTTGAGGGAAGAAATCACGCGCTCTGATCTAATCATCGCGCTTGGCGGTGGCGTTGTCGGTGACATCACCGGTTTTGCTGCGGCTACCTACTTGCGTGGGATCGATTATGTTCAAATTCCGACGACTTTGATTTCTCAGACGGATTCTTCTGTCGGAGGAAAAACCGCAGTAAATTTGCCGGAGGGCAAGAATTTATGCGGCTGTTTTCATTCCCCGCGACTGGTTATTTGTGATACAGGGCTTTTGAAAGAATCTTTTTTGATACGAGAAGGAATTGCGGAAGTCATAAAATGCGCGCTTCTCGCAGACCCGGAACTCTTTTCGATGCTTGAAAACGGTGAAGTGGCAACGAGTCTTGATGAAATCGTAACGAGAGCGATTGCCATCAAAGGAAAAATCGTGGCAGCAGACGAATGGGATGTGGGAGAACGGCAGCTTTTGAATCTTGGCCACACACTCGGTCACGGCGTCGAAAAATGCAGCAACTTTACGGTGCCTCATGGGATTGCTGTGGCAATCGGAATGTCGATGATTCTCTCGGCTTGTGTTGCAAACGGCTTGCTCGACGAGTCTGTTTTGAAGAGATTACATTTATTATATAAACGATTCGACCTGCCTTCGACTTATGACGGGGCGACCTTGGAAGAAATCATACGGGTAGCATTTTCCGACAAAAAGCGTTTCGGCGGAGACATCAATCTTATTGTTTGCAGCGACATCGGCGCTTGCTCAATCAAGAAAATGCCGATTAGTCAACTTGACGCTTTTGTTAGGAGGGGATGGAGTGGACGCTAAAATTTATCCGGGTAAACTTGTAGGAGAAATCAAGGCACCGCCATCGAAAAGCGTTGCGCACCGAGCGATGATTTGCGATATGTTTACCGGAGGGCGCTGTGAGCTTTCAAATATCGAGTGGACGGAAGAGACTCTTGCAACGAAAAGCGCGGTCGCGGCAATCCTTGCGAAAAGAGAAGGCCCGATTGATTGTTGCGAGTCTGCTACGACGCTTCGTTTTATGTTGATTGCGGCAGCGGCATTGGGAAGAACGGCTTCCTTTACCGGAGGGGAGCGGTTGGCAACGAGAATGTTGGCTCCGGCATTAACCCTTTTGAAGAATCACGGGGTGACGACTTCCTCGGGAACAGCGTTGGGCTGGTTTCCTCTTTCGGTTCAGGGGAAACTTCGCGGAGAAAAATTTTTTGTTCGCGGGGATATCAGTACACAGTTTCTTTCCGCACTTTTGCTCGCTCTTCCGGTAATCGGCAGAGATTGTGAGATCGCAGTGACAACGCCTTTGATTTCAAAGGATTTTCTTGCCGTGACAATCGATGTCATGGAACAGTTTGGCGTGAAAGTAAAAACAATGGAAAACGGCTGGATGATTCGCGGAAAACAGTATTATCAGCCGACGAAGTTTGTGATAGAGGGAGATTATATCTACGCGGCGCATTTTCTTTCGGCGAATCTACTTCCGCGCGGAAATGTAGAGGTTCTTGGCCTATCGGCAAATTCAAAACTGCCGGACAAGGCGGTCCTTGATATTTTACCTGCGCTTGGCAATGGGCTTGAGATCGATGCAAAAGATATTCCCGATTGCATTCCGGTGATGGCCATGATGGCGGCGTTTGCGCCCGGGAAAACGACACTTGTGAATGTTGGCAGACTCAGGATGAAGCAAAACGACCGTCTGACGGTAATCAAGGAGGGAATTACTCAACTTGGAGGAGTAATAGAAGTGACTGACGATACGATTGTTGTGAGCGGAGGGAAACGCATGAAAGGCGGAGTAACCGTCTCGTCCAACGGAGACCATCGAATCGCGATGGCGTTTGCAATCGGAGCGCTTGGCTGTGAACGTCCCGTCGTTATTACGGGGGTGGAATCCATCATAAAATCTTACCCCAACTTCTTTCGTGATTTTAAGACTCTTGGAGGAACGGCAGAACTTCGTGAGTAATGAGAAGAAATAGAGTGAAAACAAACGAAAGGGAGGAACAAAGATGAGCTATATTCCAACAATTGAACAAGCGTTAAAGATTTTGCGCGACTACAACGAGGAACCTTTTCATATCAAGCACGGTGAAATCGTTTCGGGAGTTATGCGATACTTTGCAAAAGAATACGATCCACAAAATGAAGAATTTTGGGCGGTTGTTGGCTTATTGCACGATCTTGACTTTGAAAAATATCCCGAGGAGCATTGCGTGAAGCAGCAGGAGCTCATGAGAGAATTGGATCTGGATGAGGGAATCATTCGCTCAACCGTCAGCCACGGCTTTGGCTGTACCGGCGTCGAAATCGAACCGACATCCATGATGGAAAAGATTCTTTTTGCGACGGACGAGCTGACCGGCTTGATTGGTGCGGTAGCAATTATGCGACCCTCAAAAAGCGTAGATGATCTGGAATTGAAATCAGTGAAAAAGAAATACAAGACAC
>JAQUUY010000163.1 GCA_028693645.1 Eubacteriales bacterium
TTCCAATCGTTGTATCCATCATCGTCGCGCACAGTCCACCGTGCAAAAAATGATTCGAATTCGTCTCCCAATCAGCAATTTTATATTCGAGCGTGATGCTTGCTTTTTCTTCACTGCAGGCAACAAAATGAGGGGCCATCATTCCATTGATGTGTCCCTCTTCCTTTTGTACATAATCAACGATTTTTTGAATTCCCTGTTCGAAAATCTTCTGCTCGAGCACTTCTTTCAGGTCTTTCATTCTCTCGTTTCTCCTTTTGCACCTATTTATTATTAATCAGCATGGCCGCGCCGATAATTCCTGCGTCATTACCCAGTTCCGCCGGCACAATTCTGTAAGGAACGTGAAAATACGATTTTTCTTCGACTTGTTTCCGCAAGGGAGCAAAGAGAAACTCTCCTGCCCTGCTCACTCCTCCGCCAAGCGCAATGACCTCGGGGTCAAGCAAATTCGCACAAGAAGCAATAGCTGAACTCAACTGATCGACATATCGCGTGAAAATATCCATTGCCACCGCATCTCCGTCTCTGGCACAGTCGATGACAAGTCGGGCATTTATTTTTTCGATGGATCCCTCTGCTTTCAAAAAAATTAAGCTGTTGGGGTATTCTATGACGGCCTTGCGTCCTTCTCGAATCAACCAACTGGCTGAACAAAGGGTTTCTACACAGCCTTTATTACCGCAGGAACAAATAGATCCGTTATGCGAAAGCATCATGTGGCCAAGCTCAACACCGTGGCCCTGTCCTCCGTTGAACAGTTTCCCGTCAAGAATAAGCCCGCCTCCAACACCCGTTCCCAAGGTCAGCAGAACCGCAGTTTTTACGCCGCGAAACGCACCGGCATAGAGCTCGGCTAACGCCGCCGCATTGGCATCGTTTGAAAGGAAGACGGGGATTTCTTTGAAATAGTCTTTCATCTCTTTTTGCAGCGGTACATTATGAAACTGCAAATTGTGGGCATTTAAAACCGTTCCTCCCGCTTCATCGATGTCTCCGGGGACGGAGATTCCAATCGATTGGAGGGAAGAAAGATCGAGCTTTGCGCTTTTTAGGAGCTCTTCTCCCATGACAGCCATGATTTCTGCAACGATTTTGTAAGAAGTTCCTGTCGGAAAAGGAATCTCTTTTCTTGCCAAGATTTTGTGCCTCTCATTGACGACACCCGCTGCAATCTTGCTGCCCCCGACATCAAAACCGATCTGCACCATAGATTTTACCTCTTTTGGGCAACCATTTGTCTCGCTGCTTCCGCAATATCCGCTGCGGTTAAGCCGTATTCTTTTAATAGTTCTGCCGGTTTTCCGGATTGTCCGAAACGATCTTTAATTCCGACAAACGCCATCGGAACCGGACATTTTTGAACGATTACTTCTGCCACTGCGCCGCCAAGCCCGCCAAGCACCGTGTGCTCTTCGCAGGTGATAATTGCGCCGGTTTCTTTTGCTGCCGTTATAATCGCTTCTTCATCAATCGGTTTAATCGTATGCATATCGAGCACACGAGCATCAATGCCTTCTGCCGCCAAGGTCTCCGCCGCCGCCAACGCTTCGGCAACCATCACTCCGGTGGCAATCAGCGTAAGGCTTTTTCCGTTTCTTAAAAGTTTAGCTTTTCCGATTTTAATTTCGTCTTGCTCTCCGTAGAGAACAGGAACAGCCGCTCTTCCAAGACGCACATAGACAGGTCCGTCGATGTCTGCGGCTTGTTTAATCAACGCCTTTGTTGACGTCGCATCCGAAGGAGATAACACGATCATCCCCGGAATCGAACGCATCAGCGTCAAGTCTTCGATGCACTGGTGGCTTCCACCATCTTCCCCAACGGTAACGCCTGCGTGTGTCGCACATATTTTGACGTTCAAATGCGGATAGCCGATGCTGTTTCTGATGATTTCAAAGGCTCTTCCTGCGGCAAACATCGCAAAGGTGCTTGCAAAAACGGTTTTCCCGGAAGCCGCAAGGCCTGCGGAAACACCGTATAAATTCTGCTCTGCAATTCCGACGTTGAAAAAACGATCCGGATTGTCTTTTGCAAAGAGTTTTGTCATTGTCGACCCGGACAAGTCCGCATCCAGAACGACGATATTATTATTCTCGGCTCCGATTGCTGCTAACGCTTCTCCGTAAGCCTGTCTTGTTGCAATTTTATCAGCCATTACCATGTACCTCCCAGTTCTGCGATTGCCTGCTTTGCCTGCTCTTCATCGGGAGCTTTTCCGTGCCAGCCGTTTTGGTTTTCCATAAAGGAAACGCCTTTTCCTTTTATTGTTTTTGCAATGATAGCAAAGGGTTTGTTTTTGCATTTTTTTGCCTGTTCGATAGCCTGATCAATTGCTTCGACATCGTGACCGTCAATTACAACGGTTTCCCAGCAAAAACTCTTGAACTTTTCATCGACCGGCGTTACGCACATAATATCATCATTGAATCCATCAATCTGAATTCCATTCCAGTCAACGAAAACCGTAAGGTTGTCGAGCTTATAATGGGCTGCGGACATCAGTGCTTCCCAGACAAGGCCTTCTTGCAGTTCGCCATCGCCAAGCAGCGCATAAACACGACCCGGATTTTTGTCGATTTTTGCGGCGAGAGCCATACCGACAGCGGTCGAGATGCCTTGACCAAGAGAGCCCGTCGACATTTCGACACCGGGTACTTTTATCATATCCGGATGCCCTTGCAGTTTACTCCCGAGGCTACGAAGCGTTGCCAGATCCTCCATCGGAAAGAAGCCTTTTTCAGCCAGCGCGGCATATAAGACTGGCGCCGCATGGCCTTTTGAAAGCACAAAACGGTCACGATCCTTCTTTTTCGGATCCTTGGGATCGATATTCATCTGCTTAAAAAACAAAACGCTCATCATCTCGGCGGCAGAGAGCGATCCTCCCGGGTGCCCCGAGTTTGCACTAAAGATCGAACGGATCACATCAATCCGCAACTCTTTCGCTTTGTTTCGCAATTCATCATAGCTTAACGTCATGGTAGTTCCTTTCTTTTTCTTGCTTTGGGTTTTATCTTCCTAAACCGAAGCGCTCTTTTACACGCTTCATTGTTTTTTCGGCTACTGCTTCGGCACGCTCTGCACCATCTTTTAAAATAGAAGAAAGCTCTCCGGAGTCGCGAATCTCATGGTAACGCTTTTGGATGGGTTCTAAATTGTTCCAAACGACTTCGACCAAGTCTTTTTTCAGATCGCCGTATCCTTTTCCCTGATACTGCTCTTCCAATTTTGCAATCGG
>JAQUUY010000164.1 GCA_028693645.1 Eubacteriales bacterium
AGAAGATGGATTTACCTATGAAAATATCGTCTTTGAGGTCAAGGACGGAAAAATCATAAAGGCAACATCAAATGACAATCAACGCATCAACACCCTTCTCGATACAGACGAAGGCGCTCGATATTTGGGAGAATTCGCCTTAGGCGTGAACCCCTATATTCTTGACCCGATGAAAGATACCCTCTTTGATGAGAAAATCGCGGGGAGCTTTCACCTTACACCGGGCTGCGCGTATGAGGATGCCTTCAATGGAAACAAATCTGCTGTCCATTGGGATTTGGTCATGATTCAGCGCCCCGAATACGGCGGCGGTGAAATCTGGTTTGATGATGTCCTGATTCGTAAGGATGGTTTGTTCGTACTTCCCGAGTTACTCTGCCTCAATCCCGATCAGTTGAAATAGAAGTGTCAAAAAATAAAATCACGCAGGGCTTAGCTCCTACGTGATTTTTTATTATTCTTCAATTACTTCTATTTCGTCACCGGCTTTGATCGTACCGCCTTTTAACACTCTTGTGAAGATGCCTTCTTTGGGCATGATGCACATACCGACCTGCTGCTTGATGGCACAACCATGGTGACATTCTTTTCCTATCTGGCTGACTTCGTGTAAGGTTTCCCCGATTCGAAGTTTTGTGCCTACCGGTAAGGTATATAGTTCCAAACCTTCGATCGTCAGATTTTCGGCAAAAACGCCTTCTGTTAATCCGGTCACACCCATCGCAATCATTTTATTGACACTTTCTTGGGCCAGTAGGCTGATTTGACGATGAGCGAAGCCAGCGTGGGCATCCCCTTCGATTCCAAATTCTTCAATCAACACTGCACTTTCGACAGGTATCTTAACAACGCCCTTTTCGGCACTGATATTGACGGCTCTAATGATTCCCTTTTTCATTCTGTTTCCTCCAACCGGACATCTCCGGATCTCCCTCCCGTCTTGCTAACCAGACGGATATTCTGTATTATCATTCTCTTATCAATAGCCTTGCACATATCGTAAATTGTAAGAGCTGCTGCCGAAACTGCTGTCAGGGCTTCCATTTCGATCCCCGTCTGCCCAACAGTCTTTGCCGTCGCTTTAATCAAAATACGGTCTTCAAGAATCTCAAAATCAATGTCGCAGCCGGTCATAAAAATATTATGGCACATCGGAATCAAGTCTGCTGTTTTCTTTGCGCCGGTAATGCCCCCGACCTGAGCAACGGCAAGGACATCGCCTTTTTTCATGCGCCCGTCTCTCACCAATTCTATGGTTTCTGTCTGCATCAGGATTTCTCCCTTTGCAACAGCGGTTCTCTGCGTCACTGCTTTTTCTCCGACATCGACCATACGGGCTCTGCCGTTTTCGTTCATATGTGTCAGTTCACCCATCGTTAGCCTCCTATCTTTCCCATATCTCGCTCCATCAGTTCGCCCTCACCTAATTTATGGGTCATTGGCTTTGCGGAAATCGCTTCTACGATTGCTGCTTGCAACGCGTTTGGATCGGATATCACGGGCTTCAAATCAAATTCTTGCCTGCTATGAAGACAAGGAAGCGCACAGCCGTCCGCCGTGATTCTTATACGATTACAGTGATCGCAAAAGAGATGGCTCATCGGTTCAATCAGGCCCACTCTTCCTTTTGCCCCCGGAATACGATAATATTTGGCCGGAGCGGAAGGATCATCGCTTTTTTCAGGGACGAGTTCGGGACAGCGTTTCAAAACTTCCAAACCGGAAATGAATTTGCCAAGCGCAAATTCCTGTTGCCCCTCAAAAGGCATCAATTCGATAAAACGCACATCAATCGGACGATCCATCGTCATCATGACAAAATCTCTGATTTCATGATCATTAAATCCCTTAATCAAAACGGAGTTCACTTTGACTTGATCAAAACCAAGATCGAGTGCCGTGTCAAGCCCCATAAACGCCTGTCCGAGCACTCCGCCTCTCGTGATTTCACGATACTTTTCGGAATCAAGGGTATCCATACTGATATTAATCCTTCGAATGCCGGTTTCTTTGAGACTTTGGGCATACAAAGGAAGCAATATTCCATTTGTTGTAAGAGAAAAATCCTTGAGCCCCTGCAGTCTCCCAATTTGTTCGGTAAGATCCAAAAGCCCTTTTCTCACCAAGGGTTCCCCTCCGGTAAGACGAATCTTGTCAATTCCGAGTTCAATCAAAGCCTTCGCAATCGAAACGAATTCTTCAACGCGGAGAATCTCTCCGCATTCTTTTTTTGTAACACCTTCTTCAGGCATACAATACTTGCAACGAAGATTGCAGCGATCCGTGATAGAAATTCGTGCATAATGGATTTTTCTTCCGTGGTTATCAATCATGTCGTTGCACACTCACTGGCCTTTCCTGTCAGGATTTCAAGACCGTGTTCAAGCGGCTCGATTATATATTCCAAGGATTCCTTTACGGCTTTTGGACTTCCCGGGAGATTCACGATTAAACTTTTTCCTCTGATTCCCGAAGTTCCGCGCGAAAGCATCGCTTTTTTTGTAATCGACAAACTGAAATAGCGAATCGCTTCCGATATTCCCGGCGTCTCTTTTTCGATGACTGCTTTTGTGGCTTCGGGCGTTACGTCTCTTGTGGAAAAACCGGTTCCGCCTGTTGTTATGATCAAATCAGCCTTCAGCTCATCTGCTATCATTTTCATTTCTTTTTCAAGCATATCTTGTTCATCAGGTACGATAACATATTTTATGATTTCATAACCCGACGTTTCGAGCAGGTCTATGATGACCTGTCCGCTTTTATCTTCTCGGGCTCCGGCATAGCCTTTATCGCTTGACGTGATGACGCCGGCAGTCCATTTTTTCGTGTTCATTTTCAGTCCTCTTTAACTTATGATCGCGCGGATCAATCTTTCTTTTTCTGGTTTTCTTTGTTCGATAGTAAAGGCCGCGATTGCTTCTTCTGCGGCTTTCTTAACTTTCTCCGGATCGTTTCCGAATATCGTCGCAAGCAAAGATCCTTTTTCTACTGGATCTCCAAGCTTTTTCGCCAACAAGATTCCGGCAGAAAGATCGACCATATCTTCTTTTTTTTCTCTTCCGGCACCGGTATGTTGCGAAGCGATACCAATTCGTCTTGCTTCGATTTTGCTGATATATCCGGCTTCTTCTGCGAAAAGTTCCAAATGATGTTTTGCTTGAGGAAACACACTATAATCGTCAATCACTTTAACATCTCCGCCTTGGCCTTCGATGAAAAGTCTGAGCTTTTCGAGC
>JAQUUY010000165.1 GCA_028693645.1 Eubacteriales bacterium
CATGAAGGATTATATTTTTTTAGCATAATAAAATCTTCATCTACATAAATCTCTATGGGATCCTTTATGTCAATGTCTAACGTCCTACGCAGTTCGATAGGAATTACGATGCGCCCCAGTTCGTCAACCTTTCTTACGATTCCCGTTGCTTTCATTTCAATCACCTTTACTTTCTAATACAGCATTAGCATATATGTTACATTACGCTGCTAATTGTTTTACCGTCAATCACAGTGTTAGATTTAGCGAAGCAATATAATTACAGCTCTTATATCCATATAAGACAATATTAAGCACATTTTGGAGAAGATTTCGTTTTTTTCTTATGCCAATTCCAATTCATTGACTTCATTGGATATATATTTTGACACGCTTTCTTTTGCGATTTGTAAAATCACTGCCAGTTCACCGTGTAATAGTTCCTCCGCAAGTTTCATGTAGCGAATGTCATTTTGGGTCAATTTCTTACCCTTTTTTTGGACTTTTTCTTTTTTCTCATACACGGTCTTGATTATCTTAATCCATTCACTGCAGTCGTTTGACTTAATTGCCCCATCATATTTTTCTGTTAAGGCTCTGGGGTTTTCTTCTTCAAATGTCCCGATACAGGGAATGCTGCAAATGAGATTTCGGACGTCTTCGCTTGTCGCAATCGGCCGCATCACATGATCCGTCTTTCCTAACGGACAATAAATCACACTGCTTTTAGCGTAGAGCGGACGGAGGGTATAATAATGTCTGCTTTTATCCACTCCCGAAATCTCGGGAATTCCCATACTATCAATCCTGCAGACACCACAATTTCTATAAACAATTAAATCATCCACGTTGTACATGGGACATTCCTCTCCTCTTCCGCCGGTTAAAATCTAAAAGAAAAAACGTATCGCCACAACAACTGAGCGGGATACGTTTTATTCACAACACTTGTCGAAACTATTATAACTCTTTTTCCGGGATTTCGTAAGTCCTTTTGCTAAATTTTCGCAAACAGATTACTCTCATTTCGGCGTATGCTTGATTTCAACCGTGTAGCTGATACTACCGTTCGCACCGCCCTCTTCGGGATATGTAATCGTGCCTGTTTTTGTAAAGCTTTCTTTTCCCATAACGACGTTTTTATTCTGGAACGGTATCTCAAAAATATAACCGCCCCCTTCTGCCGCATAGTCACTGTAGAGTTCCTCTGCAATGAAATTGACAAAGCTATACGCGGCGTCGGAAGATCTTTCGTCGAGTTCCGGATTATACCAGACTTCCGTTTCCGCACCGATAGTACTAACCGACAATTTCACGTTTTCACTGTTACAAGGCGAAAAATCGACAAACTTCATTTTAACGGCATATTCGTTTGGCTTATCAATCGTTGTCGTCCATACTCCGGTATGGGAATAGCTTAGATAACTTCCCGTCCCCGTACCGGTAAAGGCATTTTCATTGTTTTCATCCAAGAAGTTTACTTCCGCTTTTCCCTCGAGCGTCATTTTCTGCTCGGCGATTCCTGCATATACCGAGACTTTGTATTCCACTTCAAACGTCATTGCTTTTTTAAGATCTTCCATGTATTTTTTAGTGAAATCCTGGGACGCCGAATAGTCAGAAGAGAGAATGGCACTTCCTTTAACAAGAGCAAGTGCAGGACTCAGTGCTTTATAGTCATGCTCTTCCCTTATTTTTCGTAATTGTTCGTCGGCAGCCCGCCCCATCCAATCGGAGAAGATTCCCATGTAGTCGTTTGGCACTTCCATGCCGAGGGCTCCCATTTCCTTGAGGATTTTGAAGGTCACATTCATGACAGGAATCAGCTTTTCATTATCCTTTTGATAGGTTCGGATCAGTTTGTCAGCCTTTTTTAAATCGCGTTCCAAAAGGAGTCGTGCAAAATAAAATGAATCCGTTTCTCCCCCAAGCTGCGCGATTTGATACCCTGCTCCAAGCAGCCGCCCCGCAAGCTTGAATTCCGGATCGACTACACTTCGGATGTAAGCATCAAGTTCCCTATTTCTCGTTTGCGATGCATTTTCACCGTCTTCCTCATCGCACTCAAAGCTATAATCATCAGGAATCGGCGGTGCGGTAACGGGCGTTTTCAAAAATTTCTTTACCTCTTCCAAGACCGCCTTATACGATTCTCCCGCGAGATCCTGCGCCTGTTTGATTTCCGAAGAACCGGTGGGAGTATAGACAACGTAGGCAGAGAAATGCGAAACAGGAATTTGCAGGTTCTTTTCCGCCTCTTCCTGCGTGGTGAAATTCAAGTTTTGTTTCGCCATGTCCGCATAAAATACGCAAGCCTCTTTCGTTGCAGCCGGTCCGCTCACCGTAAGTGTCGCAGGCTCCGTGAATTGAAGTCCCGCCGGCTCGAAAACCACGCCGCTGATTTGTTTTCCCGAAACCACATCGGTTGCAATACTTTTGCACAAACGCATTGTAATGGTTTCGCCATAAGGCAAAGCGTTTTCCGGTACATCAAGATGCCATTGATTCCCTGCGGAATCTTTCAGGTCTAGGGAAACAGCGCCGCCCACCGGAGAGAAAAACACAGAGGCCGCTTTGTCTTCGGCAGGAGTAATCACGGCACTACCCAAAGAATAGTCCGAAGTTGGTTCGGATAATTCGCCTGTCAGAAGGGCCGCCTCTCCCTTGTCCGCCCCCGCACTTTCCGTTTTTTTGTCGCCACAAGAGCACAGACTGATAAGCAGCAAGGCTACGAGGGCAGCACACAGATAGTATTTCATCCTTCACCTCCGTAATATGAACAGCGGAGCGCATCATTTCGCGCTCCGCCTTGTCTTTTTAAGTTAGAATCAATCCATGGTTTCGTAAGTTCTAACGGCCATAAGGATTGCCGCTTCTCTTGTCGCCATACCGTAGCCTGCCGCTTTTTGTGCGGTCGTTGTTGCCTTTGGCATGAAATTACCGGAAGCATCACCCTTGATGATACCGAGTTTTGACATGTATTTTGTCGACTCACCCGCATAAGCGGAAATATTCTTTTGGTCAGGGAAATCTTTAACATTCGAAACGCTGTAGTCTGCGTTCGGAGCAATGCCTTTGATTGTCCTAAAAAGCATGGCCGCGCATTGTTCTCTGTTAATCAATGTTTTGGGTGAGAATGTAGTAGGAGAAGTACCTGCGGTGATTCCAAGTCCGTATGCTTTTAGAATCTGGCTGTTCTTTGTATCGGTAAACGGATTTAC
>JAQUUY010000166.1 GCA_028693645.1 Eubacteriales bacterium
GTCAATCCATATTCACGTTTGACCTCTTCAATCGGTTTTCCCGGCACATACGGTTTAAAAAGTTCCAACTCTTTGCGGAATAATTTCTTTGCCATCGTTTCTTCCTCCATGCGTTATATCGTGATTCTTTATATACTCATATAGTTACTCTACATCAGTTAACAGCGTCGACAATACCGCATTGTACTTCCCGACCTGGCTGATACTGAATTCGTTGGGGTCCGAGCTTTTTATCTCATCAGGAACTCGAAGTATCTTTGAATTCACAAAAACAGTATCCACAAAATCGCCATTTACAGCAACCTTGCTATACGGGGTAAAGTTTTGCCCGACCACATAGGTGCTCTCTCCAAAATTAAAGATCTTTTCCACCACAATCTCTCGAATCCCCATGTGGAGTGTCGAGGAGATAAAAGGATCCATGCCTCCGTAGACGTAATTTTCTCCGTATAACATATCGTATTCAAGACTTTCGAGATTGTCGAGATAATTTCCGTAGTCCTTCCTTGTCTGATGATACCAAGTCAAGATTCCATTGTGAATCCCCACGCGATCAAGGACTTCCGAATACAGTTGATAGGCTGAAATATCTTTGTCTTTTTTGCGGAGATTGTAATTAGAAGCGATGAGATATTCGGTATCATAAACGGAGTTGTTTTTCATTTTTTCTTCCGACAATTCAAGGACAGGAAGATGATCTCCGTAAAAAACAACCACCGTTGGTTCCTTTATTTCCTGGATTGCCGCCACTAAATCTCCAACAAAAGCGTCCATTTCGTAGGCTTGCTGCAAATAGTACTCCACTTTATTTTTGTACTTATCATTGTCAATTTCATTGGTGATTCTCACATCGAGGTCTTCATCCTCAATGGTTTTCTTCTCCGGATATTCACCATGTCCCTGCACGGAGACAGTGAAGACAAAGTCTCGGGTCTCGGTCGAAGAAAGTGCCGCTAGGATTTCCCCTGTCAAGACATCATCTTTTGACCAGTTTTTCGGTGTTTTCTTCACATTATTCATATACTCCAGCGAAGTAAAACTGTCAAAGCCAAGTTTAGAATAGACTTCATTTCTCCCATAAAACTGCCCCCTGTGATTATGAATAGCATGTGACGTATACCCCGATTTTTTCAAAACGTAGTTGACTGATTCACAGGTTCTGTCTTTCACAATCGTTTTATACGGATATTCACCGGGACCAAAGGACATGATGCGCATGCCTGTAAGAATCTCAAATTCCGTATTCGCCGTGCCTGCACCAAAGGCCGGTACGCGAATATAGCCGGTGCTGTTCTCTTCCTGCAAGGCATGAAAGTTGGGAATCGGATCCGTCGAATATTCCAGCCCTTTTATAAGTGATGCATCAAAAAACGATTCCAATTGCACGAAAATAATGTTTGGAAGATCCTCCGCGTCGGCAGAAACCTCATCGTTGATTTTGAGTGCATTGTTTGCTTCGGGAATCCCTTCGGGAATGCCTTCTTCAAAAAGACCGAGAATCATTGCTTCCGAGTAACCTTCGGGGGCATCAATCCCTCGATTCAACCAAGTATTTACGAAACAATACGGCACCCCGTAGTCTTCATAAGCGTAACCAAGGTTGCTGAAGTAATTGGAAAGCCAACGTTCACTGATTCCGACTTTGTTCATACCATAAAGGCTCGTAGCCAACACACCAAGAATCAAAAGCGACGTCAAAAAGTGCAGTTTGCCCTTGTATTTTGGCGCAAATAGAAAAGTAAGAACGAAGCCCGCCAACGCGACAAGAATCACGAGAGCGGTCAATATGATTTCCAATGTACTCATATAATTAGGCAAGATAGAAAGTCCATTTTCAAGAAGCGCCAAATCCGAAACCGTAAATGGAGTCATACGGAAACTCAAGATGATACCGTTCGTGATACCAAGCGCAAGCCAAAAACAGCAAATCACCAAATACATAAAGAATTTTCTCTTGAAAAAAAACGTGATAGACAAGGTCGAAAAAATCAGTAAGCCGTTGTATACAAAGGCTCCCGGGTTTTCTGCAAGAAAAGCAAATACCCTCAGCAAAGAGTGCCTCCCGCAACTTTCAATAACCAGCAGGAGAAAAATGGTGAGCAAAGTAATCTGCACCACATTCATTTTGATACATTTTAGTAAAAAGGTCTTCATTATTTATTCCATCCCATTTTCCGACTCATCGACCCCTTTTTCTCCCCTAGGTCGTTGTGCCGAGATCCCTTTCTTTGTAAAAACATTCGCCAAACAGGCAAATTCATTCATATTGAGTGTTTCCGCCCTACGGGTCGGATCAATGTCGGCTTCAGCAAGGCAAGCCGTTACTACTTCTTTTCCAACATCGATTCCTGCGGAAAGTGAATTCAAAAGCGTTTTTCGTCTTTGACCAAAACCGGCCCTTACCACACGAAAAAACATTTCTTCCGAAAGAAGCGAAACCGGCGGTTCCTTTCGCAAAATCAAACGCAGCACAGCAGAATCTACCTTTGGCTTAGGGAAAAACACTTCCTTGGGAACAATCGCAAGAAGCTCTACTTCACAATAATACTGGACTGCTACCGATAAGGCTCCATAGATTTTCCCCCCCGGAACCGCGCGCATACGCTCTGCAACTTCCTTTTGGACCATGACGGTAATGCTGTAGGCGTAATCACGAGCGTCCTCTTCCAAAAGCTTCATTAAGATGGGCGTCGTAATATAGTAGGGCAAGTTCCCTATTATTTTGACGGCAGAAAAAGGCTTTGGTTCCTTTTTCGCTTCGCTGATTAAGGCGCGAAGATCCGTCTTCATGATATCGCCCTGATGGATGGTGATGTTGTCATAGTCTTTCAATGTGTCTTCCAGAACAGGGATTAAGCGATGGTCGAGCTCGACAGCAATTACTTTTGCTGCTTTTTCTGCTGCCGCAGCCGTCAGCACTCCCATTCCGGGGCCGATTTCAAGCACCAGATCTTCTTCCCCTATTTCTGAGCCTTCGATAATCTTGTTTACGATGTTTCCATCAACAAGAAAATTTTGTCCCAGGCTTTTTGACATATGGAAATCATATTTATTTGTGACAGTTTTAATCGTTGTCGGCGAATAGAGCTTTTCCATGCTCGTAATATTCCTCTTTCGTTATGCCATAATGATTGAGCCTGCCAAGAAA
>JAQUUY010000167.1 GCA_028693645.1 Eubacteriales bacterium
GAGGAATGCCGGTCGATCTTCATCCCAAACTCAAGATACCGGCCGTAGAAGTAATCCACACCGTTCTCCATGCCGGCGGTAAATTTGGCGGCGGAGGATATAAGGTTTCCGGCGGACTCCACGGAGTCGGAGCTTCGGTCGTGAATGCGCTTTCCGAGGTGATGGAAGTTGAAATCAAAAGAAACGGCAACGTTTATAAGCAGACCTATGCTCGCGGAAAAACGATGACCGAACTCACTATCGTTGGGGAGTCGGGGAACAAGACCGGATCGAGAACGATGTTCAAGCCCGATGCCGAGATTTTTGAAGAACTCGAATTCAGCTATGAGACGCTGGAGCATCGTCTTCGCGAAATGGCATTTTTGAACAAAGGGATTAAGATTCTTTTGAAGGACGAACGTGACGGAGAGAAAAAACAAGAACTCTTCCATTATGAGGGAGGAATCCGCGAGTTCGTTAAGCATATGAACAAAAATAAGGAAGTCATCCATCCCGATGTCATCTATTTCGAATACCAGAAAAAAGAAATGGAAATCGAGATCGCGATGCAGTATACCGATCGCTACAGCGAATTGATTCTTTCTTATGCAAATAACATCAACACCACAGAAGGCGGAACCCACATGATCGGTCTGCGTTCTGCGTTGACGAGAGTATTTAACGATTACGCAAGAAAAAATAAATTTATCAAAGATAACGAAGAAGCGCTTTCGGGCGAAGACGTCAGAGAAGGCCTCACCGCCATCGTATCGGTCAAACTTTTGAACCCCCAGTTTGAAGGGCAGACAAAAGCGAAGCTCGGAAACAGCGAGATGAGAGGTTTCGTTGAAACCACGACAAACGAAAACCTGACGGCCTTCCTCGAAGAAAATCCGCAACAAGCGAGGATTATCCTCGACAAATGTCTCCGTGCGGCAAGAGCCCGCGAAGCTGCCAGAAAAGCCAGAGATTTAACGAGAAGAAAAGGTGTTCTTGATAGCATCGCCCTTCCCGGAAAACTTTCCGACTGCTCCGAAAAAGATCCGGCCTTGTCAGAGATCTTCCTCGTGGAAGGAGACTCCGCCGGCGGCACCGCAAAATCCGGCAGAGACAGAAAGCGCCAGGCAATCTTACCACTTCGAGGCAAAATTTTGAACGTCGAAAAAGCAAGATTGGACAAGATTTTAAATTCCGAAGAAATTAAAAACATGATTACCGCCTTCGGTTGCAATATCGGAGCAGATTTTAATATCGAAAAGCTTCGTTATCACAAGATTATTATCATGACGGATGCTGACGTCGACGGCGCACATATCAGGACCTTGCTGTTGACGTTCTTCTACCGCTATATGCAGCCCTTGATTGAAGGGGGATATGTTTATGCGGCACAGCCTCCGCTTTACCGCACCCAAAAAGGAAAAGAAGTCTATTACACCTATTCTGAAAAAGAGCAGGAAAAATTGCTGAATGAAATCGGCAGAACGGGGATCAAGTCACCCCAGAGATATAAGGGTCTTGGAGAAATGGACGCCGAGCAGCTTTGGGAAACGACCATGGACTTTGATCGAAGGACGCTGGTGCAGATTACGGTGGACGACATGACGGCGGCAGACGAAATCTTCACGGTCCTCATGGGAGACAAAGTTCCGCCGAGAAGAAAATTCATTGAAGATAACGCGAAATACGTTAAGAACTTAGATATCTGATAAGGAGTTGCAGGATGACAACAGGTTTTTTGGAAGACCATAAACTGATACAGACAGAGATCCATGACGAAATGAAAAACTCCTACATCGATTACGCAATGAGCGTTATCGCAGGGAGAGCCCTTCCTGATGTAAGGGACGGACTCAAGCCGGTTCACCGAAGGATTCTTTTCGGAATGTCCCAGCTTGGCTTAACTCCGGACAAATCACACAAAAAATCGGCACGTATCGTCGGTGAAGTCATGGGTAAATATCATCCCCATGGAGATAGTTCCGTTTACGATGCGATGGTCAGAATGGCACAAGAATTCTCAATTCGGTATATGCTCGTTGACGGGCACGGAAACTTCGGATCCGTTGATGGCGACGGCGCGGCAGCAATGCGTTACACCGAAGCCAGAATGACACCCTTCGCGCTCGAAATGCTGCGGGATATCGATAAAGAAACCGTCAGTTTCACACCGAACTTTGACGGAGAAGAGGAAGAACCGGTCGTTCTTCCTGCCAGATTTCCAAACCTTCTTGTCAATGGAAGCAACGGAATCGCCGTCGGTATGGCAACCGCCATTCCTCCTCACAATCTGGGAGAGGTTATTGATGCGACCATTCATTTAATCGATAACAGCGAGGCTGATGTCAACGATCTCATAAAATTCGTCAAAGCTCCCGATTTTCCGACCGGCGCGACGATTATGGGAAAGAACGCATCCAAAGAAGCATATCGTACAGGACAAGGTCGTGTCATTGTTCGTTCGACTGCGGAAATCGAAGAAACAAACAAAGGAAGACAGCAGATTGTCATTACCGAGATTCCTTACCAGGTCAACAAATCAAGAGTTATTGAAAAAATAGCGGAGCTTGTAAAAGACAAGAAATTGGACGGCATTTCCGACATCCGAGATGAATCCAATCGCGAAGGAATGCGTATCGTTATTGAACTGAAACGTGACGCAAACCCCCAGATCACATTGAACCGCTTATATAAGCATACACAGCTGCAAGAAACCATTAGCATGATTATGATTGCTCTTGTTGACGGGCAGCCAAAATTGCTGAATCTGAAAGAAATTCTAGAACAGTATATCCTTCATCAAAAGGATGTCGTCACAAGAAGAACGAAGTTCGATCTCAAAAAAGCACAGGCAAGAGCACATATCTTGGAAGGTTTGCGGATTGCGCTTGACAATATCGATGCCATTATCAAACTGATTCGACAAAGTTATAATGATGCGAAAGCTCGTTTGATGGAAGCGTTTGGGCTTTCGGAAATTCAGGCACAGGCGATTTTGGATATGCGTCTTGCCAGATTACAGGGCCTTGAGCGCGAAAAGATCGAAGCAGAGTACAACGAATTGATGAAGATGATCGCCTGGTATCAATCGGTTCTTTCCGACGAAACGATTCTGAGGAACATCATAAAGGAAGAACTTACCGAGATCAGAA
>JAQUUY010000168.1 GCA_028693645.1 Eubacteriales bacterium
TTAGGACAACAAAAACAACGACCAGAAACAAATTTGCTGTGATCAATGCGGCAAGAAGGATTGTTTTTGCTTTTGCCCAGTCCATCTGAACCCCCTATTTTACGCCAATGTTCGTATAACCTAACGGCGTCGCTTCAAACAAATCAAAATACACTTCGATATCATCAATCATTACGACCCATACCGGCTGTAGGAGTTTGCCATCAACGGACTCGGAAGGAGCCTGTCTGATATATCCTTGCCGGACTTGATCAATCAACTCAGAAACTTCATCAAACAAGGCCTCGCCCTCTGCTTCTTTAAAGACATAGCCTTCGGAAAGCAGGAGTGCATATAGGTAGGTATAATTTTCTGCAAGCATATTTATCGGGGAAAAGGTCTCTTTTTCACTGCTATAAGACAAATCCTCCGGTAAAATCGCTTTGATCAAATCCCTTTTGTAGCTGGTAATCTGTCCATTTAGGATTTCAACGGTCAAGATTTCGCTATCTTCATAGAAAACATCTTCTTCTCCGGCCTTGATACCGAAAACAAAGCGATACCCGGCTTTTTTTGTCTCTTTTACACTGATACTCTGCGAATAGCGCAAAAACGGGGAGAGTTTCGTTTCATCAAAGGGTTCCCAGCTGCCATGCGTCGAAACAAACTGCAGTACAGAATTCAGCGCTTCGAAATAGCTCTGCTCGCTGCCACTTGTCGTGCTTTCCTCTTTGTATTCTATACTTCCGTCCTGATAAATGCTAAGAACTTTTTGTCCGTAACCATACATGTAGATTAACGTCCCTTTGCTTTCCTCAAGACGACGTACAAAGTCAAAACTTTCTCCAAAAAATTTCTGTGCAAATTTTCGGATTGCTGCCTCATCTGTACGATCAAATTCATGCAAATAGCTGAGTTCTTCCATTCTGGTTTGGTAAGCAAGCGGCATGACCGTTTGGTTGCTCGTTCCTAAAAAAGTGCCGATTGGGTAATAGGAAAGATATTCTTCCTGTTCTACGCTCGCAATCAATGGTTCCAGCAAGTTTTTATTTTGTTCCGAGACCATTCGGTAATACTTTTCGGCAGTTTCATCAACTAAAAACAAACTTTCCGGGCTTCCCGCGGAATAGGAAAGCACGTTGAAGTCCTGTATCTGTGATAGGTTTTGACCTTTCGTAATGCCGTACTCCTCTGAAAACGATTGGAAGGGAATGGTGTAAAGGAAAGAAAAAGAAACGGAGCGATATCCCATGATCATTTGATACTGCTCTTTTGTGATGGTTTCCAGTTTCAAGTCCTCCGCATTCCCAAACTTTCGAAGCGCAAGTAGCCCTTGGTTCCAAGAATTTTGAACTTGATAGGAGATTACCGTAGAGACGCCGCTCCCGAAATTAATCGTGATTTCTTCAGGCTGTATGATTTCTTCTGCCGTGGGCACCGGCTCACGCTCATCAACGATAATCTCAGAAAAGTCAAAGGTAGGAAGCGTTGGGTTCTCCCAAAAAAAATACAAAAGCAGCATTGCAGAAAGAAACAATGCTACTATCAAAGCCGTTTTAACACCTTCTATATACTTCATTGGCCCGCCCATGGTCTTGCCGACCCTAGTTTCCAAAAATGCTCTTGATCAATTTTTGGAGCCACAGTTGCCCCGCACTTTGTTTTGTTTCAAAGATAACGCTCGCAGAAGCGGCATCATTGCTTTGTTCCATAACAACAAACCGAGTGCTGCTTGAAGCGATGACTTCGTCCGCGGCGTTTAACGTTTCGACTTTAACGCGATATAAGCCGGGTGTCACTTTCTCGATTTTTTTACTGTAGAACTGCAAAAGGCCTGTGCTTGTGAATTTCTCTGCGGTCATAATTGATACACTGGAGATGTCTTTTGATGTAAGTTTCGAAATGTCGGTTTTTTCGGGGTCTATGGAAATCAAAGTGTCTCCTGATTTTTCTTTTTCCTCAAACACAGAAACTTTAATCGTCCTTGGAGCCGTCAATTTTATTGAAACAAGAAGGTTATCCCCAAAAACGGTATCTGCCGGGCTTTCAATTGTTACTGCGGTATCTGCCGCTGCAAATGAGGGAACGCTGCTGAAAAGCATCATCAAAACAAGCAACGTAGCCAGAATCCATTTTTTCACGAGATCTCCTCCTTTCTTTCTGATATTATGTGCATGGGAGAGCTCCTCTCCCTTAGGTGGTAACGACAGTATACTCTATTATTGTTACAATCATGTTACGGTCGATTTAAGATAGCTTTACAATTCAAATCTTCTATCGCATAATGTGAGAAAGGCTTTCCCCATATAAGTATTTTTCTTACAGGAGCAATCATGAATCACATCTGCATCTACACTGACGGAGCCTGTTCGGGCAATCAAAGCGAAACCAATGTTGGCGGTTGGGGCGCAATCCTTGAATACAAGGAACACCGAAAGGAACTGTACGGCGGTGAACGCAATACCACAAATAACCGCATGGAGATGATGGCTCTGCTGTCTGCGCTGGAATCCCTGAAAAAAGAAGGGCTTCCGATCTCCGTTTTTTCTGACAGCTCCTATTTGATGAACTGTTTCCGTGAAAAATGGTACGAAAACTGGCACAAGAACCAGTGGCTCACGGCGAAAAAAACGCCGGTCGAAAATCGTGATCTTTGGGAGCGCTTGTTAAAGGAAATCGAGCGCCATACGATTTCTTTTTATCGTGTCAAGGGGCATGTCAATCTCAAAAGTCCCCGCACGGATGTTTCTTCTCTCTATCAAAAGTTTATCGGCTGGAATGGTCCGGACTTTAGTATGGATGATTTTCTTTATGTCACCGAACAGAACAACCGCGCCGATACTCTTGCCAATCTTGGCGTCGAGCAGTTTCGCCTATAGAATGTCCAAAACCATAATCGCCATGTCATCCATGATTTCCTCGTCGGAAAAACGCTTTGCCGCAAGGATCAAGTTGCTTGCGATAAATGAACCGTCCCTTTTTGTATTCGGCCCGATGATTCCCATCATTCCTGCGATGCCAAATTGCTTTTTCGTTTTTGAGTTATAGGCTTCTGTCAATCCATCCGTATAGACGATAATACGGTCGCCTTTTTCCATCTGCGCTGTTACAATTTCGTGGTTCACTTC
>JAQUUY010000169.1 GCA_028693645.1 Eubacteriales bacterium
GCGAATGGCAAGCCCCGGTCCCGGGAAGGGCTGACGCCAAACTTGATCCGCGGGGATGCCCAATTCTTCACCCGCTTTTCTGACTTCGTCTTTAAACAGAAGCCTTAGGGGCTCGAGCAATTCAAAATCAACATCGTCCGGAAGGCCGCCAACATTGTGATGGCTCTTGATTACGGCAGATTCACCGACTCCGCTTTCGACGACATCGGGATAAATCGTTCCCTGTAGGAGGAAATCTATCTTTCCTTCTTTTTCGAACAACTTCTTAGCTTCTTCTTCAAAGACACGTATAAATTCTTCGCCAATAATCTTTCTTTTTCTCTCTGGATCATCGACTCCGGCAAGTTTTCCCAAAAAGCGGTCCGCCACATTTACTCTAATCAATTTCATATTGAACTGTTCGCCGAAAATTGCTTCCACCTGATCGCCTTCATCTTTTCGCAAAAGGCCATGGTCTACGAATACGCAGGTGAGACGATCTCCGATGGCTTTGTGAACGAGCACCGCAGCAACGGAGGAGTCAACTCCCCCTGATAGACCGCAAAGAACTTTTCGGTCTCCGACCAGTTCACGAATTTCTTCAATTTTGCTTTTCGCAAAAGAAGCCATTGTCCAATCGCCGGTACAGCCGCAAACAGTATAAAGGAAGTTGTGCAGCAGTTCCTGTCCAAAGGGTGTGTGATGCACTTCGGGATGGAATTGTACAGCATAGAGCTTCTTTTCGACGTTTTCCATGGAAGCGGTCGGACAGTTATCGGTGTAGGAAGACACAACGAAGCCTTCCGGTACTTTTTCGATATAGTCAGTATGGCTCATCCAGCAGAGCGTCTCATGATGAATCCCTGCAAATAAGGCACTTTTGCTTTCTTCGCTTTTGTCATCCGCTCCATAGCCCTGACCCAAGACCACTCTGCCATATTCTTTAAAATCGGGGCTTTTTACAACACCTCCGAGAACGTGGGCCATCAGTTGTGCTCCATAACAGATTCCGAGCACGGGGATTCCCATTTCAAAAAATTCTTTTGGCAAGGTTGGAGCACCTTCGAGATAAACGGAATTCGGGCCACCGGTGAGAATCATTCCGTCAGGTTTTTCCGTTTTCAACAGTTCCATGATTTTCGAATAGGAAACGATTTCGCAGTAAACATCCTCTTCTCTGACTCTTCTTGCAATCAGCTGATTGTATTGGCCGCCAAAATCGACGACGATGATCTTTTGGTGTTTCACGTTTTGCCTCTCCTATCTTGCGGGATTGTTCCCACTTTCTTTCAGAATAACATCATGTGCGCCGCCTTCGACGATGCTCGTCGCAGAAACGATGGTAAGCTTCGCATTCTGTTGAAGTTCGGGAATGGTAAGTGCACCGCAGTTGCACATGGTTGAACGAATCTTGGAAAGAGAAAGCTTGACGTTATCCTTGAGAGGTCCTGCATAAGGCACGTAGGAATCGACACCCTCTTCAAAAGAAAGCTTGCCGTCTCCACCCATGTCATAACGCTGCCAATTCCTAGCGCGGTTGCTACCCTCGCCCCAATATTCCTTTACGTAATTTCCGTTGATATTTAGTTTATTCGTCGGGCTTTCATCAAAGCGGGCAAAATAGCGTCCAAGCATGATGAAATCGCTTCCCATTGCGAGGGATAATACCATGTGATAGTCATAGACAATGCCGCCATCCGAACAGATGGGGATATAGATTCCGGTTTCTTTATAATATTCGTTCCGCGCCTGTGCGACTTCGATTAACGCGCTCGCCTGTCCACGTCCGATACCTTTTTGCTCACGCGTGATGCAGATTGAGCCACCGCCGATTCCGACCTTAATGAAATCTGCTCCCGCATTTGCAAGATAAAGGAAACTCTCCTTGTCGACAACATTACCGGCTCCGATTTTGACCTCATCACCATACTCTTTTCGAACATAGTCAATCGTCAGTTTCTGCCATTCGGAATAGCCTTCTGAGGAATCGATGCAAAGGGCATCGGCACCGGCATCGACCAAGGCGGGAATCCGTTCTTTGTAATCCCTTGTATTGACCCCGGCTCCAACCATATAGCGCTTGTGCGAATCAAGAAGTTCAAGCGGATGATCTTTATGTGATTCGTAATCCTTGCGGAATACGAAATGTGTCAGTCTACCGTTTTTGTCCATGATGGGGAGTGCATTCAATTTATGATCCCAAAGCATATCATTCGCTTCCGAAAGAGAAATCCCTTCTTCTGCATAGACAAGGGAGGAAAAAGGAGTCATAAACGACTCTACTTTCGTGTCAAGTGCCATACGACTGACGCGATAGTCCCTGCTTGTAACGATGCCGAGAACCTTGCCTTCTGCGGTACCGTCATCTGTGACAGCAACCGTCGAATGCCCGCTCTTTTCTTTCAGTTTCAAGATGTCTTCCAACGTCTGATCCGGCCTGATATTGGAGTCACTTTTTACAAAGCCGGCTTTGTAGCTTTTGACTTTTGCTACCATGGCGGTTTCGCTCTCAATAGACTGCGAAGCAAATATAAAAGAGAGGCCCCCTTCTCTTGCAAGACCAATCGCCATTTTATCGTCCGACACCGACTGCATGATAGCCGATACGAGCGGTATGTTCATGGTGATTGCAGGTTCCTCTCCTCTTTTGAACTTTGTGACCGGAGTGACTAAACTCACATTGTCAGGTCTGCACTCGGTGGAAGAATACCCCGGGAGCAGAAGATACTCGTTAAAGGTACGAGAGGGTTCCTCAAAATAATACGCCATTTTTTTCTTTTCCTTTCCTATCTATCCTGTCGTACGCTGCCATCCGGCCGCATACAAAATGTTAACATTTTTACGCAAGCAATTTTTAGCAAGAATCGGCTCACTCCATCTCAATGAGGAATTCCTCAAGAGTAAGTCCGTTTTCATAGATTACAGTAGCAGCCGTTTCCCCGACATAACGAAAATGCCAAGGTTCATAAAGATAACCCGTAATTTCTTCTCCATCTCGTGGATATCGGAGAATGAATCCAAAAAGGTGTGCGTTTTCTGCAAGCCATTTACCTTCTTTTGTTGCTCCAAATCGATCGGTCAACTGATAATCGACAGAAGCCGCGCTTACATCAAC
>JAQUUY010000170.1 GCA_028693645.1 Eubacteriales bacterium
CAAGTGGTTCCGAAAGCTTATTTGTATTCTTACTAATCATACGTTCAATAATAATAAAAAAGCCGGCAACAAGATCTTTGTGTTGCCGGCTTTTAAAATGGGTATAATAGTAAGATAACAATGTTTTATTTGTTTTGAACTATCTTTGTGTCCATTATATTGATCAGGAGGTAACCGGAAAATATGAATACATTTGCGAAATCGATCCAAAAAGTGTTTCAAGGGGTGATGAACTCATTCAAAGCATTCCCTGAAACGATTATCTGTGCGTTGGCGTTTTCAATCGTCACCATGGTGCGGATCCAGTTGGATTGGCCGGAGCAGGAAGCCTATAACTTTCTATTGAATACCTTGCACTGGTCTTTTGCACTTGGAGCCATATTCAGTCTTGCAACAACGACGGCAATACATGCTCGTTTTCATAAGCCGAAATCTTTGCTTTATGGATATTTGCTTGGTGTTGCGGCTGTTGTTATCACCTTTGGTTTATTATATCTTTTCGGACGCCCGGATCCCGCTCTCGCCGCTTCGAGAGTCATAAGCGTCTCGCAGATTGCCGCTGCTCGTGTCACTGCGGTCATGGTTGTCAGTTTTGTCGCTTTTATCATCTTAGCGGCCTACCCGAAAGATAAATCTGATTTTGCCCGTTCCTTTTTTATGACGCACAAGGCGTTTTTTATTGCCTTGATTTACGGAGCCGTAATCATGGGCGGGACATCCGGGGTAGCGGGTGCGGTTCAGGCTTTGTTGTATGAGGATATGAGCAGCAAAGTATACATGTACCTTGGGACACTTGTTGGTTTTTTGACTTTTACTATTTTCGTAGGATACTTTCCTGATTTTCAAAAAGGAGAGCTCGATGAGCATCGTGAAGTCGCAGAAAAGCAGCCTCGTTTTATTGAGGTGCTTTTAGGGTATATCATGATTCCCATTTTGTTAGCATTGACAGCGGTTCTCTTATTGTGGACGGCGAAAACGACTTTGACAGGGCAAGGGGCCTCCTTTATGCTCCTCTCAGGTATTGCGACAAGTTATGCCGCTGTCGGTATCTGGCTTCATATCATGGTCACCAATTATGAAACCGGAATCGCAAAATTTTATCGACGTGTTTATCCCTTTGCTGCCCTATTGATTCTTGGGTTTGAAGCGTGGGCCTTGGTGGTTCAACTGAATAAGTACGGTTTAAAGACGGCAGAATATTTCTTTGCACTTCTTTGGATTTTGGCTGTTGCTGCGGCCGTATTACTGATTATCAAACAGGCTCAAGCGCATAAAATGATTGCGTACA
Organism: Eubacteriales bacterium; assembly: GCA_028693645.1. Classification (GTDB taxonomy): domain Bacteria; phylum Bacillota; class Clostridia; order Peptostreptococcales; family Anaerovoracaceae; genus STD2-154. The sequence goes on from JAQUUY010000170.1 coordinate 1,289, forward strand.
TATTTTGTGTTCTCGCAATTGTTTCGGTGTTGCCGGTCATCGGACATCATGTCTTTCCGGTCGCGGCGCAAATTGACCGCGTGGAGGGAATCTTGATCGAAGAAGGTATGCTAAAAGATGGAGAACTCAGCGCAGCAAAAAAAGAGCCTTCCCTACAAACCAGAGAAGCCATTACAGATGCTGTTCTTTATCTTGCTTATCAACAAACGAAGAAGCTTCCCTCTTGGTTTGATCCAAACATGACTGACAATTATACTTTTACTAAGAAGTTTGGGTTTGAACAGGCTTGGCCGGAGTCCGAAGATATGGGGGTTTCAGATCCGGGTTCCAATATTGGAATATCTCTCAGACTTCCTCCCGAGGTAATCGAAATTAGTGGCTATCGATGGGCTGCAAATCTAAGTGACTTTGAAGAAAAGGGAAGAGCTAGGGTCGTAATCGATGGAGAGAGAGGTTCTTATGAAGTAAATTGGAGCATCAACACCCCTGATGGAATACCCGTGCTTTTGGTTACTTTAGATGACCGTGTGATTCTCGAAGAGGACATGAACTCTTATATAGATAAAATCACGGCAAAATATCCTCCGGGTGAAAAGAATGTTCCCGTTGGAGAACTGGAAGATATGACAATGAAGCTCGAGACGGCAGAAATTTCAGTTTTGCTTGTTTTCAGCAACGTCGATATCAACGTCAACACAAAACAGGACGAATTTTATTATTGGCTTAGTTTGAGTGCTTTATATATGAATGAAAAAACAGAGTAGCAGAAGGGGATTATAAGACTTTTGTGATTGTAACACTGGCATTATCATGATGGACCAGTTCAAGAAGAAAGGGCGCACATTCGTGTTGCTCTTTTTTAATGATTCGGATCGTTGGTCGGAGGCAGAATCGTTCATGATTTTCGACGACGATGCCGGTGTATTCATTGCTGAGAAAGACAAGGGTACCGATTGGATAAGGCGCGATTTTTCTTAAAAAAGTGTCGACAAGTTTCGGCTCGAAATGTGTTCCGGAAGAGCCCATAATCAGTTCGATTGCATCCGAAGGAAGCAAAGCTTTTCGATAAGGGCGATTTGAGGTTAAGGCATCATAGACATCGGAAATAGCGATTATTTTCCCGGAAAGCGAAATGCGGTCGGCTTTTCGTCCCTCGGGATAGCCGCTGCCATCATATTTCTCATGGTGGTCCATGATTGCCGTTATGACTGAACTTGGTAATTGGAATGCTTTTTTTAGATATTCACAGCCGGTAACAGGGTGTTGCCTGACTTCTTCGATTTCCTCATAGTCTAATTGGTTTTCTTTTTTCAGGATATGCTTTGGAATGAAAACTTTTCCGATATCATGAAGCAATGCACCTAAACAAAGATCGTGGAGTTCTTGTCGCGTAAGTTCGAGAGCAACTCCGAGTACAATGGATATAACAGCCACATTTACAGAATGGTAATAGGTATAATCATCAAAGACCTTAATATCGACCATGTTAATCAAGACGTTTTCATTTTGCATGATTTCTTCGATAATTGAAGCGACAAGTAGTTCGAGCTCTTTTGTACGTTGATTGCCTATTTTTTGTTTGTCCTCAGCAGCGATAAAAATAGTTTTGATGCCTTGTACCGCTTGAATCCGGAGATCTTCGTTGATGATTTTTCGAATTTCCAGATCCTTGGAATGGTCATCATGGATATAAACCCCATTGAAATTTAATCTCAAAATGCTTTTGAGATAGGCACTGCTTAAAACGGTTCCTTTCGTTAGAAGAATTGTGCCGGATCTTCCATACAGGTTATCCGCTA
>JAQUUY010000171.1 GCA_028693645.1 Eubacteriales bacterium
CGAATCCGGTCGTTACTCCCGTAATACCTCCGGAAAGCTTCGACACTTCATCTATCCTTTTCAAGTTTTCGTATAATACGTCTTTGAGCGGCTCAAAGTCTCTTTTTTGGCGACTCTGCGCAATCTCAAAAACCGATTTTTCTGCGAAATTCAGGATTTCTTCGGGCTCAACTTTTTCCTGATAGGCTTTATCCATAATCCCCGAAGCGGCGGTAATCAACTTTCGAAGCACTGCCTTTTCTCCGACAATCTTTGCGTACTGCACGACATTCGAAGTAGAAGGAACCAGCGTGGACAAGGTTGCCACGTAAGCTCTTCCTCCGACCATTTCCAGCGTGTTTCTCTTTTTTAGCTCCTCGGATACCGTGAGGATATCTACCGGTTCATTTCGGCGATAAAGGCCGATTGCCGCCCTGTAGATTTCTCGGTGCATCTCACTATAAAAATCCTCATCGGAAAGAAGTTCCATTACTTCATAAAAGGCTTCTTTGTCGAGGAGAATAGAGCCGAGGACTGATTTTTCGGCTTCATTGCTATGTGGGGGGATGCGTTCCATCTGGCTCATCATGGTTTCCTTTATTTCACTTCAACGAGAACGCGGAGCTTTGCCGTTACTTCCGGATAAAGCTTGACGTCAACGGTATGTTCGCCTGCCTGCTTGATTGAATTATCTAAAACGATTTTTCGTTTGTCAATTTCGATTTTATGTTGTGCCATGAGGCCGTCCGCGATGTCTTTTCCGGTAATCGAACCAAATAATCTGCCGCCTTCTCCACCTTTTGTCTCAATCGTAACGCGAAGGAGTGCAATCTTATTTGAAAGATCGACCGCCGCCTGATGAGCACCCGCAATACGAGCGGCTTCAGCGACTTGATTCTTTTCGAGCTCTCTGATATTTGCATCCGTAGCTTCTTTGACCATTCCTTTTGGAATCAGAAGATTTCTCGCATGACCGTCACTGACTTTTGCGGTGTCCCCTTTTTTCCCGAGTCCTTTCACGTCTTGCAATAATATTACTTTCATATTGATGACCTCCTATTTGTGTCTTGTTTGCTGCTTCGTCTGTTCTTTTATTGAAGATCGCGGATCAGTTCCTTGATCTCGTCGACCGTTTCTTCTATTGATAGCTCAACTTGTGTTCCTGCAGTTGTCAAATGGCCCCCGCCGCCCATTTTTTCCATCAAGGTCTGCACATTGACTTCTCCCAGAGAACGCGCGCTGACAACTGTTTTTCCGTTTTCATCTTGTCCGACGACAAAGCTTGCGCGAATATCTTGGATGTTGAGAAGCTCATCGGCCGCTTGCGATATGATGATGTTAATGTCGGGATATTCCCCTTCACAAGCTGAAATCGCAATCCCTCCGGGATAAATTTCTGCATCGGCAATCAACGCGGATCTAAGCTTAAAGGAATCCATATCCGTCTGGAAAAACTGCCTTACATTTGCTGTGTCGGCGCCGTTTCTGCGAAGCCACGCTGCCGCTTCAAAGGTGCGAACCCCTGTCTTGATTGAAAAGCTTTTTGTGTCTACCGTGATGCCTCCAAGGAGCGCTTCTGCTTCATATTTTTCAAGTGTCTTTTTCCCATCTCCGATATATTGCAGAATCTCTGTGACCAATTCCGATGTCGAAGAAGCATAGGCTTCCATATAGGTCAAGGTTGCATTTTCGATGCAATCTTCTGATTTTCTGTGATGGTCGATAATAACGACCTTGTCCGTCATGGATAGGAGTTCCGCGCTTTCAATCAGGGCCGGTCGATGCGTATCGACAATAATAATGAGAGTGTCTTTGTCCGCGATACTCTTCGCCTCGTCAACAGAGAGGAATTTGTGCTGTCCGGGCTCTTGCGCTCTCAAATAGAGCCTTCGAATCGAGGGAGACAAGGAACCCACTATGATTGCACCCTCTTTGTTTCTGTTTTTCACGACTCGGCTGATTCCGAGAGCGGCTCCCATCGAATCCATGTCGGGATTTCGATGCCCCATAATCAAGACCTTGCTCGACTGATCAATCATCTGCCTGAGCGCATGCGCCATAATCCTTGATTTTCCTTTGTTTCGCTTTTCTACGGTCTGGAGTTTTCCCCCGTAGTAATCAACCTTACTCTTTGTCTTTACTACAGCTTGGTCACCGCCGCGCCCCAGTGCAAGATCAAGAGCAGCACTTGCAAATTCTTCGAGCTCAATCAGACTCTTTCCGTCAACACCGATGCCAATGGAAAGCGACGCCGGAAAATCGGCTTCTGTTTCGATGGCACGCACTTCATCGAGAATCGAAAATTTACCTGCTTCCAGTTTGTCGAGGTATTTATGTTCAAAAGCGATAAAATATCTGCCGCTTTTATATCGAACCAAGGTGGCCGAGATTCTCGTGACCCATTGACGCAGGGCACTTTCAATCTGTGATGCAAGAATTGATTTTTTTTCATCCGGCGTGCCGGAGAGCAATTCATCGTAATTGTCCACTTCCACAAAAGCATAACAAAGTTTTTCGTCATTATACATGGATTTGAGGTTTTCAAGGTTTGTAACATCGACCCAATAGAGAAGAATGCTTCCTTTTTTATCCTCTTCGGAAAACGTCGCCATCACGCGATAAATTTTTCCGTCGCGATTCACTGTAATGTACTTTTCACCGGCTCCGCATTGTAACAGTTCGGAATATTTTAGGCCTGTCAGCTCTGTAATGTGCGAATTGAGCATTTCCGCTTCTTCATAAATCTTTGGGAAGGGCTGGTTGAACCAAAGCAAAGTCCCTTCGCCATCTACAATACATAGCGGGAGGGGATTATGGACCACAAACCGCTGAAAGGTTCGATCCATCTCTTCGGTGACGGTATTTGCGTATTTTTGCCAGATGTCAGCTTTTCGGCGAATCAAGAAATAGAAATATATGCCGAGCATCGCTGTGATTAAAAACGCCGCAAGACCCGCAAACGGATTGAACCACAGGAGCCCTCCCGCAAAAAGAACCAGCGCAGAGAGGCTGACCCAAAGATAGGGTGTGATAAGACTTCTGATTAGTTTATTGCCCATATAATTATATTATCCTTACGGCCATCGCCGTCGATCGTCTGCTC
>JAQUUY010000021.1:0-12485 GCA_028693645.1 Eubacteriales bacterium
AAAAACTCATAGAACACTTCTTCAAAAACGGCATCAAAATTTCCGGAATCGAAGAAGGGGAATGGCGTTTTGTAACGAATATCGATGTATCGAGAGAAGATATCGATTACGTCGTTGCAAAATTTAAAGAATGTCTATAGACCCGAATCCCGTCAGCCAAAAGTAGATTGCGAAAAAGAAAAACCAAAAGTATAACTTCCGATGCGAAGTTATACTTTTTTAATTGCGCGGGGGGTGAGGGCAGAACGTTATTAAATATAATAATATTATTATATTTAATAACAAAATAGCGGTTTTTTTCTTCAAAATAGCTTGCTATAGCACTTCCTGAAAAAAGAAAAAACTGCAAACCATTGATTTCAAAGGAGCCAGAAGTGCACTGAAAAAAAAGAAGCACATTGGCATAGTCCTTGCTGTTATATATAAGCAGATATTCTGGAAACGAAAAATGAGGGGGAAATAAAATGATAAGCAGAGAAAAATTATGGGCACAATATAAGGAGGAGCTTGCCTTCTTTGAAAGAAGACATAGGAAATCAGGTGAACTCTTTCGCAAGGCCGAAGCAAGTCTTTTGCAGGGAGTCCCGATGAACTGGATGACAAAATGGGCAGGAAGTTATCCTGTTTTTGTCGCGAACGCAAAAGGAGCTCATTTTCAAGATGTTGATGGCAATGATTATGTTGATCTTTGCCTCGGGGATACCGGATCAATGATTGGACATGCACCGGAAGCCGCAGTCAGGGCAATTACCGAATATGTAAAACAGGGAACGACCTTTATGTTGCCGACCGAAGATGCGATTTGGAATGCCGAGGAGCTTTCACGCAGATTTGGGATGAAATATTGGCAGTTTGCAACAAGTGCGACGGATGCGAATCGCTTTGTCTTGCGTTTGGCACGCGAAATCACAAAAAGGCCCAAAATCCTTGCCTATAACTGGTGTTATCACGGAACGGTCGACGAAACAGTTGCCGTGTTAGACCTTGCTAGCGGAAATACCGTTGCTAAGCCGGGGAGCCTCGGACCGCAATGTGATCCCTCAATCACCACGAAAATCATTGAATGGAATGATATCCCCGCACTCGAAGCCGCTCTTGCCGAAGGAGATATTGCCGCTGTATTGGCAGAACCGGTTATGACAAATTGCGGAATCGTTCATCCTATGCCGGGTTATCATGAGGCACTGAGAACGCTCACAAAAAAATATGGGGCGCTACTCATCATCGACGAAACACATACTATTTGTACGGGAGTTGGCGGGTGCACAAAAGAATATGCGCTCTCCCCAGATATGGTAGTCGTCGGGAAAACGATAGCCGCAGGAATTCCGGCCGCCGCCTATGGCTTCACAGAAGATGTCGGCAATAAGGTTGCTGCTGCGATTCCTCCTGAACTTTGTGATATCGGAGGAATCGGAGGAACTTTGGCGGCGAACGCTCTCAGCATGCATGCGATGAGAGCTGTGCTCGGAGAAGTTTTAACTGAGGATTTCTATGAGAAGACAATTCCGCTTGCAACAAGATTCAATGAAGGCGTAAAATCTGTCATCGACAAATATATGCTTCCGTGGAATACGACGCAGCTTGGTTGCAGGACTGAATACTGGTTCCGAAAAGAACCGGCTAAAAACGGCGGGGAAGCCGAAGCTGCTGTGGATTTTGAATTGGATCAGTATATGCATCTTGCCTCTTTGAACCGTGGCTTCCTGATGACGCCGTTCCATAACATGGCCTTGATTTCAGCTGCCACCACAGAGGCGGATATTGATAGGCACACAAGTGTGTTTGAAGAAATTGTAAAGAACATTTTAGAATAGCGAATGCTTGTTTTAAGGTGAAAGCCTTTAACAGATACGATAAAAACGTCGACAGACGGATGTATTGCACAGAAACGTTCCGGGGGGATCTGAGGGCGCGAAGTGCATCATCCGTTTGTTTTTTGTTGATTGACGTTACCTGATTTGACAATATGAGTAGAGCACGATATATTGTAAAGAAAAAAAGTGAGGAGATTGCTTTGAAACTAATTGAAATCAAAGATACGATACAACAAGTTGCCGAAGCGATTACTGCCGCACTTGAAATAGAAACGGAAATTGTGGACGACAGCTTAGAAATCATTGGCGGGACGGGACGTTATCTGCAAAAGATAGGAAGCTACGAAGAAAACGGAAACCGGGAATCCGGCTTAATTTATGGAAAGTTATTGCAACGGGGCACGGATTATTTTTGCCCTGATGCACAAAAGGACCCCGAATATCGTGCGTTAGAGGGAGAGCTCGCTGAAATCTGCTGTCCCATTCGCTGGGAAGGAAAGGTTTTGGGCTTAGTCGGACTTGTCGCTTTTGATGAGATTCAACGGCATAAAATACTTGAGAAAACAGACACCTATACTGTCTTTTTAAGACACATGGCAGATCTGATTGCAAACAAATTGGTGATGACTCAAAGCAGAGACCGTTTGATGGTGAAGCTAGATTCCCTGTTGAAACTTTCAGAAGGAGTCAGCACTTTTGAAGATATCGTTGGAGTGAGCCATAAAATCAACTTGGTAAAAAAGAGGGGAATGCAGGTGGCCGGAAGCGATTCGACCATACTAATCACCGGAGAAAGCGGTTGTGGAAAAGAACTGCTCGCTAGAGCAATTCATTATGAAAGCAATCGCAGGGAAGGACCTTTTGTTGCCTTGAATTGTGGCTCTATTCCGGAAATGCTCCTCGAAAGTGAATTGTTTGGCTACGAGAGCGGGGCCTTCACCGGTGCGAATAAAAACGGAAAAATTGGGAGATTTGAGCTTGCCGATGGAGGGACTCTCTTTCTCGACGAAATCGGAGATATGCCATTGCACCTCCAAGTCAAGCTTCTTGATGCAATTCAAAACAGAATACTGCATCGCGTTGGAGGTCTTCAGGCAGTCGCTGTCGATATTAGAATCATTGCGGCGACAAATAAAAACCTTGAAGAGATGATTGAAAACAAGTTGTTTCGAGAGGATCTTTATTTTAGACTGAATGTAATTCCGCTTGAGATTCCACCGTTGCGGGAGCGCACAGAGGATGTCAGCCCGCTCCTTTTGATGGCATTGGCAAACTTCGCGAAATTGATGAAAAAAGAGATCGGCGGTTTTGAAAAAGAAGCGATGGAAGCACTCCTTTCTTATCATTGGCCCGGCAATGTCAGAGAACTTGAGAATGTTGTCGAATACGCGGTGAATATGGAAAACACGAGCCAAATACAACTCGGTAATCTGCCAAAGCGGGTAACAGAAAAAAAATACCGAGATTATTTTGGAAACTCGCTGGAAGGTGGTTTGAAAGAGCAAACAGATTTCTTTCAAAAAGCCATGATTGAGGATTGCTTGAAAAACTTGGGAGATACCGCAAAAAAAAGAGAAGGAAAAAAACTCGCAGCGCAAAGTTTAAAAATTAGCGAATCAAGTCTCTATCGCAGAATGCGGGAACTTGGGATTCCTTTGTAGATACAATGACTTGAACATAGGAGGCACGATGGAAGAAAAGAAAAAAAGAAGAAAAGCCCTGAAAGCAGCGTTCCCACTTACGATACCCGTTCTGACGGGCTATCTCTTTCTGGGGATTGGCTTTGGTGTTCTTATGAGTACGATCGGTTACGGACTTGGGTGGACCGTTCTTATGAGCGCGTTGATCTTTGCCGGATCGATACAGTATATTGCAATCGCCTTGCTGACGGCAGCATTTAACCCTTTCTATGCCTTGCTTTTGACCTTGCTTGTCAATGCCCGGCATTTGTTTTATGGGATAGCCATGCTTGAGCGTTACAAGGGGGCAGGAAAATTGAAGCCCTATCTGATCTTTGGCTTGACGGATGAGACATTTTCGCTACTGAGCACGACCGAGCCGCCGGAAGGCGTCGAACGAAAATGGTTTCAATTTTTTGTTACCTTGCTCGATCACAGTTATTGGGTCGCCGGCTCTGCGATTGGAGCCATAATCGGCGCACTGATTGAATTTAATACCAAAGGACTCGATTTTGTCCTAACAGCTTTGTTTGTAGTGATTCTTGTCGGCCAATGGCGGAGCACGAAAAATCACATCCCGGCGCTAATCGGACTTGCAGCGACAGCGATTTGTCTCATATTCTTTGGTCAGACGAATTTTATGATTCCTGCGATGATCCTAATCCTTGCTGCGTTGACCGTTTTGCGGAAGCGGATTGAAGGGAGGGAAAACGTATGACTCTCACGACGCCCCAACTGCTTCTCACGATTGCTGCCCTTGTTTTAGGAACTGTTGCGACAAGGTTCTTGCCTTTTCTGCTTTTCCCGCCGCACAAAAAAACTCCTCACTATATCCTATATCTCGGAGAAGTTTTGCCTTATGCAGTTATTGGGCTGCTTGTGGTGTTCTGTTTGAAAGGCGTCTCACTCGTTGCGGCGCCTCATGGATTGCCGGAATTGATTGCAATCCTTTGTATCATAGGCGTGCATTTTTGGAAGAACAATACACTGCTCTCCATTGGTGGAGGGACTTTGGTCTATATGCTCCTTGTGCAATATATTTTTGTGTGATTTGTTCAAGTAAAAGGGAACAAATCAAAAAATCTCATTAAAAATTCAACTCTAAACCTACCCCGACTTCGGTCAAGGGTATTTTTTTGTGGATTTCCGCTTTTGCCGCAAAGTTGACGCAGTGGCAGGGATAGAGATTGTTGATTTTGTTTTGCTCAAAATACCGAATGGTTTCTGTTAGGCGAGGACTGGCATCAAAGAGATGAAAACCACCCAAGACTCCAAGGATGCGGGTCTCGTTGCAGACCATTTTTGCGTATTCGATGATGTTGCAAATTCCGCTGTGAGAACAGCCGGTGATGATAAAAAGACCGTTTTCTGTTTTATATGCTAAGGCGGTATCGTCAAAGAGCAAATCGGGAAGCTCTCCACCCTCTCCTTTTTGTGTGCCGAGGCCAGTCCTTTTTTCGAATAGGTTTGTCTCGGGAATCTCGCCCAAGAAAAAAAGTCTTTCCGTGATTTTATAGGGCGTCCGTAGCAGTTGCAGTTGAATCTTTCCTGCTAATTCGGCCTCGGAAAGAGGCGAACCGATGGCAAGCCCGTCAAGCTGCTTTTCTTTCAGTGCATCGGGATGAGCAAGGAGCCGCATGTCCGAGGCATTAAACTGCTCGAGAAAAAAGGAAAGCCCGCGCGTGTGGTCGTCATGGCCGTGGGAGAGCACGATCGACGTGACTTCGGCAAGGTCGATCCCGAGAAGCTCCGCGTTTTTGATGAATACATCAGAATATCCGACATCAAAAAGGAGCTTCTCCTCGCCGTCTTCGATATAAAAGGAGACGGCGGGCTCTCCGTAATAATACCGGTCAATGTAGGTGTTGTTGTCAACTAAAACCGTAAGCTTCATGAAACCGCTCCTTTCTACTGACAGCAGATTTTCGAGGAATTATTTCTTGATAATAGAATGATAACATGATTCCCTTGCTTGCCGCAATCAGTTACTAAATCTGTGTGTATTGACAAAAAATGAATTGCTTGATACGCTATAATCATATTGAAACAAAATGCGTTAAATCATACTATCTTGGGTAAAATCATTCATAAATCTTAAGACCATATCTACGCTGCAATCAAAATAATATTTTTCTTGTTCGGTAGTCGTAAAAAGGCTTGAGGGGGAAACGGATATGAATCGAAAAAGAGCGTTGGTTGCTTTTATTGTCGTTTTTGCTTGTGTGGCAATCACGGCTTGTGGTGATGGAAAAAAAGAGGAACCTGTTGTTCCTAAAGATCCAATCTTGATTAAAATCGGAAATACAGATACCGCAAGCAGATCCACCAATGTTTCTCTGGAATGGCTGGCAGGATATCTTTCTGAACAAGCAGAAGGTGCTGTAGCAATAGAGATTTATCCGGGAGGTGAACTTGGCGATGACCCGGAAATGTGCAAAGGACTATTGCTTGGCCTAGATGAGGTCTATATTGGGCACTGCGGCGTGCTTGGGAGCATCGTGGGGCCAAAACTTGATGTGTTGGAATTACCGTTCTTGTATGGGAGTTATGAAGAGTGGGTAGAAGGAAGCTTTGAAAAAGAAGGCTTGAGCATCTATAACGAATTGCTTGAAGGCACGGGCTATGTCTGTGTAGACTTCATGTATAACGGAATGATGAACCTCTGCAGCAATGAGAAAATATATCGGAGCATTGGGGATTTCAAGGATTACAGCGTACGCGTCAACACAAGTGAAATCAATAGGCGCGTTTTTGAAGCGTTAGGAGCCGAACCCATTCCGATGGCATGGGGAGAAGTTTACAATGCTGTCGAAGAGGGCACGGTCGATGGCTTAGCCCATTCACTTGGAGTATTTAATGATTTTGCGTTCTATGAATTTGCTCCGTACATTACCCTCACCGAATATCAAAGCTCTCCGTACACTGTAGTCATGTCAACGGAATTTCTTGACAGCATGCCACCCGAACTTAGGGATATTGTTTTATCTGGAATCCATGAGGCCTGCGCAAGACAAAGGCAGATGGAGAGAGAACTGGAACTCGGATACGCTGAGCTGTTTGTTGAAAAAGGAGCTACCGTTCATACTTCTACGGCGGAAGAAAAAGCTAAATTCTATGCCGCTTGTGAGGATGTTTACAAAACGCAACGAGATATCACCGGCGCGGATATCTATGATAGATTTCTCACGACTGCCGGCAAATAAAGGAGGAGGTATCAAAAATGAAAGGACCGGGAGAGTATTTCGGTACACATCGTGTCATTAGCCCTGAAGGCTTATTGCCCCAGGCTGCAGACAAAATCGACAACACACCGGACATTTGGTCAAATGAAATCCTAATCGATGTAATCGCCCTTCAACCAACGTCAACCGCCGTGCATTCCATCAAAGACAAATGCGGTGATGACATTGAACTCATCAAAAAAGAATTTTTAGAAATCGTCGAGAATCGAGGAAAATTTCAAGATCCTGTAACCAAATCCGGAGGAATGCTCATCGGCAAAGTCAAACAAATTGGTACTGACTTGATTGGCAAAGTGGATTTGGAAGTCGGAGATAAAATCGCGACACTCGTATCGCTTTCCTTGACTCCTTTAAAAATTTATGAAATCATAAGCATCGATCTTGATACCGAACAGGTTGTTTGTAAGGCAGATGCGGTATTGTTTGAAAGCGGGATTTTTACTAAAATCCCCGATGATCTTGGCGAAGAGCTGAGTCTTGCCGTGATGGATATTGCGGGAGCACCGGCACAAGTCGCGATGAACGTGAATGCAGGTGAGACGGTAGTTGTCATGGGCGCCGGCAAAGCAGGACTGCTTTGTTTGGCAGAAGCAAAAAAAAGAGTTGCGCCACATGGAAAAGTTGTATGCATGGAATACTCTGAAGCGCAGTGTCAACTGGTGAGGGATCTTGGAATTGCAGATGTGGTATTGCAAGTCAATGGCCAAAAACCACTTGAGACGTATAATAAGTATATGCAAGCCATGGGAGGGCAATTAGCTGACTTTACGGTGAGCACTGTGAATGTTAACAACACTGAACTTTCAACGATTCTCGTGACAAAAGACAGCGGAAAGATTTACTTCTTTAGTATGAGCACCGATTTTGTCAAGGCTTCTCTCGGAGCCGAGGGTGCCAAAAAATATGTCACGATGGTTCTTGGTGCCGGCTATTATCCCGGGCACGCTGAGATCGCATTTCATATTGTGAGGGAAAACGAAAAACTGAGAGAGTATCTAACAAAACGTTACTGTAAATAGAAAAAAGGCTAAAAGAGACTTACAACTTTTGCCTTACGAAAAAAGCAGACAGTATTCCCTGAAAAATGGGATTAGCTGTCTGCTTTTAATTTGTTTTCTATGTTTCCTATGACAAATGGTACAGAGTTATTGTGCCAGAAGTTCGTCAAGCCACAGCGTGGGATCTGCATCACTTGGCATGACGAAAGCGGCCGGCGCAAGAATCAGCGGAGCCACTTTTGGGCCATCCGGACCACAGTTGCGTTTGAACTGGTGCATAAAGAATCTCTTGTAAAAACGAGCAAGGCAAGCTTTGACGAATTCTTTGTCAAAATCATCGCGGAATGCTTCACAAGCAATCACAAAGAGTTTCGCAGGAGGCATCCCCGTTTGAATCGCATGGTAGAGGAAGAAATCATGCAAAAGGTAAGGGCCAAGAGCCTCTTCGGTTTTTTGAGTCATATCACCGTTTTCGTCAGGCGGCAAAAGCTCGGGAGACACCGGCGTATCGAGAACAGATTGAAGGGTCTTTGCAAGCAATTCGTCATCTTTGCAGAAAGAAACGTGTTTTTGACCGGCAGGCAGGTTTTTGCCTCTGCCAAGCTTCTCGGAAATAAACCATTTTAATATGTAACGAATCAGAGTCTTTTGCACGCCACCGTTGACGTTGTACATTGACATATGATCTCCGTTGAACGTGCTCCACCCTAAAGCTTCTTCCGACAAATCGCCGGTTCCCAGATGGAGTCCGTGTTCTTTGTTTGCCAAATCCATAAGAATCTGTGTGCGTTCGCGAGCTTGTGCATTTTCGTACGCCGAATCATGAACTGCAGGATCATGCCCAATATCTCGAAAATGCTGTAAAACAGAATCTCGGATGGGAATCTCACGCGTTTCGGTACCAATCGAAGCCATCATTGTCAGAGCATTGCGATAGGTCATATCGGAAGTGCCAAAACCCGGCATTGTGATGGTCAAAATGTCAGAGGCAGGCTGTCCGAGAAGTTTCATTGCTTCTGCAGCGACTAAAAGCGATAACGTAGAATCAAGTCCGCCTGAAACACCAAGCACGATGCGCTTTGCTCCGACGTGAGACAACCGTCTTGCCAGCCCTGCCGCTTGGATGCCGAACGCTGTTTCGCAGTATTCTTTTTCAGCAGTAGGATATTCGGGGATGTAGGGAGTTTTTGAGTATCTTCTTTTTAAATCCGAGGCATCAGTTTTAATTCTCAAGGGAGCAATCGGAATGGTTAAATAGTACTCAGAATGACTATAGGCCGATGCGCAACGCTGAAAACTTGATGTTTTGGTTCTTTGATACCGCAGAGACTCACAGTCGATCTCGCTGATGGCGATGTTATTTTGGAAGCAAAGAGTATTGGTCTCCGCTAAAAGAGTTCCACTTTCCGAGACTAAGCAGTGACCGCTGTAAACGGTCTGCCCTGTCGATTCATAAATCCCTGCCGAAGCAAGGACATAGCCGCAAAGGCTTTTTTTGCTCTCTTGGAGCACGGTAATCTGGCGGCGGGCATCTTCTCCCATAAGCGCGGGGGAAGCCGTTGGATTGCAGATGATATGGGCTCCGGCAAGGCAAAGATGAGAACCGGCGGAAATCGGCAGGGAGAGATCGCCGCCAACTTCGATTCCGATGCCAAATTCGCTTTGCGGGTCAAGAAACAAGAGATTACCAAAAGGAACTTCTCCGCCGAAAAGGGTGACGCTACCCCAACTTCCAATCGTTACGTTGCCCGGGGCAAACCATCTGGTTTCCGACGAATCGGCAGTGTCTTCGGGGAAAAGCTTTGGGACAAGGCCGAGAAGAGAACCGCTTTGAAGAAAAGCAGCACAATTGAACAAGCGATTCTCAAGACGGAAGTACATTCCGAGGATGATAACGCAGTCAAGCTCCGCCGTGGCGATAAGAATCTCTTTAAGAGCGGCAAGCTGTCCTTGGTAAAGACTGTCTTGAAAGAAAAGATCCCCGCAAGTTGCACCTGTCAGACAAAGTTCGGGGAAAACAATGATGCCTGCACCTTGTGCATAGGATGCTTCGGCGCAACGAATGATTTCTTTTGCATTGAATTTTGTGTTTCCTACCTTCAGAACCGGCGAAACCCCGGCAGCTCCGATCAAGCCCAGTTGACTCATATAGATTCCTCCTATTATAATTCACGTATTTGTGAAATGAATTGAACGTAAAACAATGTTACGAATCCATTATAGGATATGTTGCCGAAATTGGCAAATACAACGAAGTAAAAAGGAAAATATTGACAATTTAAAACGCTTTCGGTATAATAAAGAAAAAGGCAATCGGGGGAATCTTTTTTTCTGAGAGGACGAGATCCGGTTTATAGTATATAATAGCAGGGGAAATCCAAGGTAAAACGCTTTGGGATTATAGATTTGGAGGATCGGAATGAAAGAATTTTATATCAACCTGCTTTCCACCGAGGATGACGTTCAGGATTTTTTTATGGTTAAGTCCATTGCAATAAAACTTGGATCGAACAAAAAGCAGTACTTGGATCTTTTGCTTGGAGACAGCACCGGAGAGATCACGGCGAAAAAATGGGATGTTGCAGACACAGAACTTCCCTCTCTTAATGAAATTAAAACCGGCGACATTGTAAAGCTGAAAGCGCAGGTCACTGAGTGGAACGGCATGAAACAGCTCAAAGTACTTAAAGTACGAAAAGCGGTGCCTCAAGATGCGGTCGCAATCGAAGATTACATCAAGGCGGCTCCTGAAAAACCTGATGACATGCTTGCCTTTATCGAAGCGGCGGTCGCAAAAATGGAAGACAAAGAGCTAAAAGCGTTGTGCGAGCGTGTTTTGTCCGATAATCATGTGAAATTGCTTTACTATCCGGCAGCAGTCAAAAATCATCATGCGGAAATGGCGGGTCTTTTATATCATATGAAGAGAATGATTATGATGGGCGAGCATTTCTGCGAAGTATATACGAACTTGAACCGAGACCTTGTTGTGACGGGAGTCATCATTCACGACATGGAAAAGATGACGGAGATTGAAGCGGAGGAAACAGGAATCGCTACAGGTTATTCTTTCGAAGGAAACCTTTTGGGACATTTAGTACAGGGAGTCCGAACAATTGATCGTCTGGCAGAGGAACTTGGCATGGGTCGCGAAAAAGCAATCATGCTTGAACATATGATTTTGACACATCACTATGAGCCGGAATACGGAAGCCCCAAAAAACCATTGTTTCCGGAAGCGGAAATCCTGCATTATTTGGATATCGTTGATGCAAGAATGTACGATATGGAGGAAGCCTTGATGGGAATAGACGGGGGCAACTTCTCCGAAAAAGTATGGACACTTGATAACCGGAGGCTGTACAAAGTGAAAGGGGAATAAGAGGGAAATGCAGATTGCGTTGCCCGAAAACGTCACAGCGATTCTCGATCTCTTTAAGACCTCGGGATTCAAAGCCTACGCGGTCGGTGGTGCTGTCCGCGATGTTTTGCTTGGACTTGATCCGCAGGAATGGGATCTTGCAACTTCCGCATCGCTCGAACAAATTACCGCTCTCTTTCCCGAGAGTCGGCTAATTGGAGAAAAATATGCTGTAGTGAGAGTTTTGCAAGGCGAAACGGAAATAGATATCGCGAGCATGCGGATTGACGGCTGCTATTCGGATCACAGAAGGCCCGATCAGGTGGAATTGACTGACCGTATTGAAGAGGATTTGGCTCGCCGTGACTTTACAATCAACGGTATGGCTTATTCCGCGGAGGGAGGTTTGATTGATCCCTTTGACGGACAACGAGATATCAAAGCACATATGCTCCGCGCAATCGGAAAATCCGAGGACCGTTTTTCCGAAGACCCATTGCGTATCCTGCGAGCGCTTCGTTTTTCGGGGCAACTTGGCTTCGATATCGCGTTGGAAACATTTACTTCAATGCAAAAAACGGTCTTCCTTTTAGAACGAATCAGCATGGATCGCAGAAGAGAAGAATTTGACAAATTGTTGACTTCGAAAAATGCCGGCAAGGCTTTACGAATGTGCGTCTCAGTTGGATCGATGCCTTTTCTTTTGGGAGAAGCTTATCCTCCTTCCGGGGAACGTGCAGAAGCGAATTTTTCGTTGCTTCTGCAAAAAATCGATCTCTCATCACGTGATCTCAGAGTTCGTAGGACCATGCTGTTTTATTGCGTGGAAAAGCAGAAAGCAATTTCTGCGGCAAAAATACTTGGAATCGATTCGGAAAGCAGAAAAAATCTTGAACGCGATTTAAGTTTGCTAAGGGAATTGATGTTGGCGAGCGATCGTTATGAGATAAAGGCAATTCTTTCTTCTTGTGATAGAGAAGGTGTTATGGAAACGGTAAAGCTATTTCAGGAATACCAAATTGTATTTGCAGGAGAAAACAGCTCGACCATTAGTCGTTCCAAACTTCTTTCCGAAATTGCAGAGAGCGGAGACCCACTTTTTCTTGAAGAGCTTGCGCTGAATGGTCAAGATTTGCTCAACGAAGGCTTTCCGCAAGGAAAGGAAGTCGGTGAGCTGTTAGATGGGCTTCTGAAATTGGTTCATAAAGACCCTGGGATGAATGAACGAGCAAAACTCTTAAAGACCATCAAACAAACCAAACCCGATAGAAGCGAGCGCATTTCGCTGCGCGAACGTATCTCGGGTATTGCTAAAAATAGGCGGACATAATGGAAGAACGAAAAGGCATCCTTGCCGAGCTCATCTATCATAATAAAGAAAACGGATA
>JAQUUY010000021.1:12585-14170 GCA_028693645.1 Eubacteriales bacterium
CCCGATAGAAGCGAGCGCATTTCGCTGCGCGAACGTATCTCGGGTATTGCTAAAAATAGGCGGACATAATGGAAGAACGAAAAGGCATCCTTGCCGAGCTCATCTATCATAATAAAGAAAACGGATACACGATTGCGTTGGTCGAAACAGAGGAGAGCGGAGAGCCGTTTACGGCGGTCGGTTATCTGTCTGCGCCGGATAAGGGAAGAACTTTTCTCTTTAAGGGAAGTTGGAAGACGCACCCCACCTATGGGGAACAGTTTGCTTTTGATTCTTATCACGAGGAAATCCCAACGAGTATTGAGGGAATTGAAGGCTTTTTGGCATCGGGTGTCTTAAAGGGAATCGGGCCAAAGACAGCAGCGGCTATCGTGAAGCGTTTTGGCGAGGATACCTTACGTATCATTGAGGAAGAGTCTTATCGGCTTACTGAAATTGACGGAATCGGCAAAGTAAAGGCGGTCTCCGTTGCGGCAGCGTTTCGCGCGCACAGAGAATTTGCAAAAATAGTTCTTTATTTTCAGCAATATGGGATTTCTACGGGTTATGCCATGAAACTATATAAAGTTTATGGAGCGGATACCATCAAAGCAGTTGAAGAAAACCCTTATCAGTTGGTTGATGACATCTTTGGCATCGGTTTTCGCAAAGCAGATAAAATTGCCGAAAAGCTTGGTATGGATCCACACAACCCACACAGAATCAAAAGTGGTATCGAGTATGGCCTCTGGGCTTTTTCAAATGAGGGACATACCTTTATTCCGTTAAAGCACTTTTGCGAAAAAGCCTCGGAACTCATGGACATCGGCTCTGAAGAAGTTCACGAAACTCTCGTAGAAATGGCATTCGATGGCGACCTTCACATCGAGACGCTGGAAGGTCGGTCGGTCGTTTATCCCATAGCGTATTTCATGGCGGAACAAAAAGTTACGAAAAAACTCATGGAATTGGAGCGAGCGACATTAAAGCCGGTGAGCAGCGAAGTCGATCGCTTGATTGATCTTACCGAGACGCAAACAGGAATCAAACTTTCCGAGAACCAGCGGATGGCGGTAAAAGCTTCTTTAGGAAATGGCGTGACGGTAATCACCGGTGGTCCGGGAACGGGAAAAACAACAATCATCAATACTATCATGGCAATCTTGCTGCACAGTGGTTTTAAAACAGTGATTGCGGCACCTACGGGGCGAGCCGCTAAAAGAATCACCGAAACGACAGGGCATATGGCCTCAACGATTCATCGGCTGCTTGAATACTATTATTCCGAAGGCGAAGAAAACATGCGCTTTGGGAAAAATGAAGAAGACCCCCTTTCTTGTGATGCTGTTATCATCGACGAAGCATCAATGATAGACATTCTTTTGATGAAAGGCCTTCTTGAAGCAATCTCTCCCGGTACTAGGTTGATTGTTGTCGGTGATGCCGATCAGCTCCCTTCTGTCGGCGCAGGCAATGTATTGCGAGACATGATTGAAAGTGAAGTATTACCCTCTGTAAAACTCAATGAAATTTTTCGTCAGGCAAAGGAAAGTTTGATTGTTGTCAATGCCCATAAAATCAACAAAGGGGAATACCCCGATTGTAA
>JAQUUY010000172.1 GCA_028693645.1 Eubacteriales bacterium
TCGCGCCCTGCTTGATTTCAACTTCGCCGGCAGGTCCAACGAGTTTTACACCCGGTGTACCGTCGAGTTTCCCTGATTCTCTGACAGGCGCTGCTACACCGATTGCTCGTGCATCAGTCATTGATAATTCAACCTGCGTTTCGGGGCGAACCGGTCCAAGAACACGAACGCCTTTAAGGGATCCCTTGGGTCCTACGATATCAACCTTTTCTTCACTTGCAAACTGTCCGGGCTGCTTGAGGGGCTTCGTCGGAGTCAGAGCATAACCCGTTCCGAAAAGAACTTCAAGATCTGCTGCGGAAAGATGCAGATGTTTGTTCGATAATCCAACTTCTACTTGATAAGACATAATTCATTCCTCCATGCATGCAGTATTAACGCTATTCTTTTGTCACCTCTTCGAGGTAACTGATATAAGGCAGGTTTCGATACATTTGATTGTAGTCGAGGCCATAACCGACAATAAATTTGTTATCCACTTCAAAGCCGATATAGTCTGCTTTCACATCCGCAGCACGTCGCTCCGGTTTATCTAAAAGAGTGCAGATTTTTATGCTTTTTGGATTTCGCGCGAGAAGATAATCCTTCAAATATTTCAGAGTCAATCCGGAATCGATGATATCTTCGACAATCAAGAGGTTTTCTCCCTCGATATTGGAATCAAGATCCTTTAAGATTCGAACAACGCCGGTGCTTGAAGTAGAGGCGCCATAACTTGACACCGCCATGAAATCTATTTTGGTATCAACGTTGATTTCACGGATCAAATCACTCATGAAGAGTACCGCACCTTTTAACACGCAGACAGCCAGGATTGTTTCGCCCTTATAGTCTCGTGAAATCTCTGCCCCGAGTTCTATGACTCTTTGTTGCAGCTCTTCTTTGCCGATCATTACTTCCCCAAATTGGTATTTTTTCATCCGTTTGACTCATCCTTCGTTTTCTTCATCTTCTTTATCTTCTGTTTTTTCCGAACTTTTATCTTTCACTTCAAAGTTTACATCATCTATGATCTTTTTTCCACGAAATCTTTCTTCCGGTTTTATTTCTTTTTCTCCAAGCCAATAACGATCCAGCTCATCGCGCAAATAAAAAATAATAAAACTCCAAAGAACGATGTCGTCTATGATTCCAAACAGCAAAACGGGTTCCGGCACGAGATCAATTGGCGAGAGCATATAGATAGTCCCAACCACTATGAGAATTTTTTTGCGAAGAGCAACCGACCGATCTTTTAAAAAAGACGGTATTGCGCGAATCCTCCTCAATAAAACTCGCATAAACAAATACTGCATTTATCCCTCCAGCAAACGCAACAGCTCAGCCTCCAGTTCTTTGGTCCCTGTTTTCTTTAATGCGGAAACCGGGATTAAGAGGTCTTCCTCCGTGAGTGCTAATTCCCTACGAATCATCGCAAGGTTTTTCGTCATCTCATTTCGGGACAGCTTATCTGCTTTTGTAGCCACGACGATACCATCATATCCATAGTGCCGCGACCATTCATACATGGTCTTGTCCTGTTCGGTCGGCGCATGCCTGATATCAACGAGCTGCACTACTTTAATCAAATTTGGTCTGTCTTTTAAATACTCTTCAATCATTTCACCCCAAGTGGAGCTGATTGATCTCGAAACTTTTGCATAACCGTAACCGGGCAAATCAACAATGCGAAAGCTTCCATTGATTTGATAAAAATTGATCGTTCGCGTTTTCCCCGGGCTCCCGCTGGTACGAGCAATCTTGCGATTAAGCAGAAGATTAATCAGGGAAGATTTCCCTACATTTGAACGTCCCGCAAAGGCAAGCTCTTTTATGTCTGTGCTCGGATACTGAGCTTTCCTTGCCGCGACAGCGGCCAGCTCAGCCGATTTTACTATCATTGTTTCACCAGTGCTTCCTCTAATACTTGATCAATGTTATCAATCAGGACAAATTCAATTTTTTTGCGAACGTTTGCCGGTATTTCATCAATATCTACTTCGTTTTCTCTCGGAAGCAAAACTTTTTTGATTCCGGCTCGATGCGCCGCAAGTACTTTTTCACGGATTCCGCCAACCGGCAGGACCTTTCCTCGAAGCGTAATTTCTCCCGTCATCGCAATGTCTTTTTTGACAGGACAACCGGTCAAGGCAGATACGACAGAGGTGCACATTGTCACGCCTGCAGAAGGGCCGTCTTTTGGTGTGGCACCTTCAGGTACATGTATATGCAAATCACATTCTTTGTAGAAGGTTTCGGAAATATTCAGTGCTTTTACTCTCGAACGGATATAGCTTACTGCCGCTTTGGCAGATTCCTGCATAACCTCTCCGAGTTGCCCCGTCAAAGACAAGCTTCCTGTTCCGGGGACCACCGTGGTTTCAATATACAAGGTATCTCCGCCGACAATCGTCCAAGCAAGACCGGTTGCAACGCCAATCTCATTTTCGCCTTCGATTGTATCGTAATGGAAACGCTTTTTGCCAAGGTATTTTTCAATATTGGCAGCCGAAATCGCTATGAGTTCTTTCTTGTCTTCGACAACTTGTCTTGCCGCTTTTCTGCAAATGTTAGCAATTTCTCTTTCCAAATTTCGAACGCCGGATTCTCTGGTGTAGTTATTAATGATAATCCGAACGGCTGCTTCTGATATCGTCAGATTCTCTTTTGCAAGACCATGCTCGGTAAGTTTTTTTGGTATCAGATATTTTTCTGCAAT
This sequence comes from Eubacteriales bacterium, assembly GCA_028693645.1. Classification (GTDB taxonomy): domain Bacteria; phylum Bacillota; class Clostridia; order Peptostreptococcales; family Anaerovoracaceae; genus STD2-154. Next base: position 2,699 of record JAQUUY010000172.1, read on the forward strand.
ATTGAGCTTTTCTTCCTCGGTATACCCCATAACCTGAATGACTTCCATTCTGTCAAGCAGTGGTCTTGGAATCGTATCTGTAGTATTTGCGGTCGTGATGAACATGACATTGGACAGATCGAAGGGAATTTCGAGATAATGGTCCGTAAATTCCTTATTCTGCTCCGGATCAAGGACTTCAAGCAATGCCGAAGCCGGATCACCGCGAAAATCAGCGCCAATTTTATCTACTTCGTCAAATAGGAATACAGGATTTTTCGTTCCTCCATCCTTCATTGCTGAAATGATACGTCCCGGAATCG
>JAQUUY010000022.1 GCA_028693645.1 Eubacteriales bacterium
TTGCCTGTTTTTGGGCAAAAGAAAAAGGCGTGATCATCATCCGCCCGCACCTGAAAAAGCATTCTGTCTGCACATTCCTTTCCAAAACGGGAGGTTTTGCTGTTTCCGGCAAAGCCCATCGGTCTTATTTCCATAACCTTTTGGGGTTTTAGGAAAAAAGACTCGGAATTTGATATTTAATTTGATTATTTGATATTATTTTATCATTATGTTTTTGCTTTGTATAGAGTGTTTCTTTCTGTTTTACCTCTTTTTCATCGTTTTTATCTATAGTTCTTACAGAATTTCACTTTTAAAAAAGTATCTTTTATTTTAGGGAAATCTCTACAACATAATTTGTAAAGCGCTGTCCAAAGTCATCGTCAAGAACGACAATACGCATCGCGCCAAGTTCTCCATCCTTTTTTTCCAAGGCTTGCCCTTTATCCTCATACATCAAATAAACAGCGTTTTCAGCCAGAACTTCTTGCATGGAAAGATCAGATAGATAGCCATCAACACCAATTGGTTCGACCCATTCATAGCGTTCAAGCAATGTCGGATCGACTCCTGCAATCACATTGGAGAGCAAGGTTCCGCGAAACACGTGGCTCGTAGTTCCTTCACTGGAACGAATCTCCATGCTGCGTTTTACGGCAGGCATCTTCTGAATCTCTTCCAAGCTTACTTCCCCTGCCGCACCTTCGGGGGTATAGACAGTAATGCTGCCCGTCTCCTTCAAATTCTTTTGTTTTTCTTCAAAGCGGTATTCCTTAAACAAAGCCAAACATTGATTTACCCCTTCTGTAATGCTCTCCGTTGTCATCGTCGCCCCGGTAATGGCAATAATTTCGTTGTCCGCAAGCGCTTCGAGTTTTACTACTTCCAAGGGTTCTCCTACGCCTTTTCCTGAAAAGCGGTCGGTAAACCAGCTGTTTTCCATGTCACGAACGTAATGCTCTGTCTCCATGTGTTCCAAAATACGCAAGCCCATCGTTTTTTCTGACTCTCCCGAAATCACAAGTGCTAAGCGAATGGGGCCTTTATAACCTTGCGGAACGGCTAAGATTGCGTAGTCTCCATTAGGAGTGAGACAAACTTTTTTCACTGCGGGGTAGGCTGCTTTCCTCTCTTCGGAAAGGACCAAGGAAGAAATATCTTCATATTCAGAAGCACTATATTCCGTTCCGAGAATTTCATTACAGGCTGCCGCTTCTTCCTCGGAAAGCTCAGCCTCGCCTCCAAACAGGTACAGGCAAAAGGAAAGGCAAAGGACAAGCGCGCCGGCCCCCAGGAGAAGCAACGCGCTTTTCGAAATCTTAGCCACGGATTTTTCTTCTGTTTTATTCATAGGCATAAATCGTTACCTCGCTGTCTTTTTTCCCGAAGCCAACGGCTTTGACTTTCAGGGTTCCCGTGCCCTTTACCGAAAGCGGCTTAATCAAATTCGGTTGAAAATAGGACGTGCTGGGGTTGTAAACCGGGCTGTCAATGGTGGGTTCAGATCCATCGAGCGTATAGTGGAGCTTGACTTGATCCATCTTGGGATGAGAAAGAGTTAGAAGATCATCTTCCTCGGTAACGGAAACTTTCTCCCAACTACCGGGAGCGCTTACCGAAACGATAATTTTTGTCACATGCTGCACAGAAGGCGCCGTGTTTACATCCGAGAGTCCAAGCTGACCAATAAGAAGACGCAGTTCGCCCTCTTTTGCCTCAGAAAGGTTCTTGCTTCCGTTTTCGTAAGCCCATGCGAGCATAGGCTTGACTTCTTTTGCTCCTGCGACACTTCCACTCAGAAGGTTAAGGTAGCAATAGCGGTTTCCGAAAAGCTGCTTCCTTGTGAGTTCGGCGAAATATCCGTCCGCAGATTCGACTCGTATCAGTTCCGCGCTGTCCTTAATTCCTCCATGCTTTAGGAGATAGGTCAAATCCACGCCTTTTCCTACGGCAAATTTCTTGACCGGCCAATTATTAACGGTAGAATAAACTTCCTCCAAATACCCTTTTTTCAGAGAACGCAAATCTTCTAAGGACAAAAACAGATTCTGCTCCATCCCATCACCGCTGACAGAAAGAATCGTCTCTTCATTTGCTACCGCACTGCCAAACGGGGGGCGTATTTCTTCCCCGTTCAAAGGATTGACGGTCACTGCTCCCCCGCTCGTGAGAGAAGGGTCTGCCACCAAGCGAATCCGCAAAAGATCCGGGAGGTCAGTATAGCCTGCTTCTTTTTCCCAAATAACACTTGTGGTTCCATCCAGATTAGGAAGAAGAATGCCTTTATTCATATCTTGTCCCTTGACGGTAATTTTTTCTCCTTTTGTGCCGAGAAGATCGAAACTTTCTGTTTTCACGGCATCGAGCCCAACTTCATAGAGGGCCTCCTGTAGCGTTACTCCCGTTTTGCCGCCGATTTCTTCGATTGCCATGTATTCATCCAGCTTTTCGGGGAAAAGAACAGCATCGGCATTGGTGGAAAACCAAGCAATGTTATTCACATTCATCCCCAATTTTATGTAGGGTGAAATGTTAGTAGGGGCATCGACTCCTTCGTATTTGATATAATAGCGAGATTTGACGACTGAAATCGCTTCGTTTTTCTTAAAACCATCAGATGACTTCATCGTAAAAAAGGCTTTGCTATCGACTTGATCAAAGCGAGAGAAAATCTGCGCCAACTCCACAGAGGCGTCTTTGCTCCCGTAATATTCATAAAGATAAGGTTCAATCCCTGCAATCAAAGGACGGAACATCCATACTGAGGTGATATTCTTTTCGGGGATAGATTCATAGAGAATGATTTTTTCAACTCGCTTGACCCAATAGGGACCCAGCTGCCCTTGCACTGCCAAACGAGCGGGCGCGTTTTCTTCGTCCAGCTTTGCTTCTCCGTCAACAATAAGCGCGAGCATTAAGTCAGGTGTAGCTTCAATGACTTCTTTAGACAGCAAACAATAGTAACCGTCGCTTCCCATCACGCCAATCCCTGCATAATCCGCCAAATTAAGACCTATCGATTCCATCACTTCGGAAAGATAGGGCCCCCTCATTTCAAATTCTTCTGTCAATCCGGTAGTTCTTTGGTAACTCGCGGACAGGTCATACTGCGGCAAGGCACGAAGAGCTTCTACTGACACTTCCGTTTTTTCGGATTCCTCTCCTGCGAATTCTTCGAAGACAATGGTCTGCGCCTCATAGTCGGGGTCTCCGCTATCCTTTGCACCCATTTCACAGCCTGCCAAAGAAAAGAGCAGTCCCGCCAACGCCAGAACCGATATTACTTTTTTTACAGCACTCATATTGCCCCTCTCGTTCCTGTCTTTACTGCGCATCAAACTCAAACACTCCTATCTCACTATTTTCTTTCCCATAACCTGAGACAAGCACTTTTATGGTCATGTCTTCTGTGATTTTTATGGGGAGATTGAGTTCGGGTTGATAGGTACTTGGATTGTACATGGGCGAACGTTCTGTAGGCTCGCTCCCATCTATCGTATAATGCAATTTAACGATACCTATTGAGCCGTGTTGTAATTTTACCGTTTCCCCTATAGCGATTTTTCCGGGAAGAGGAAAGGTGCTCGCCGTTTCCCAGCGTTCCGTCTCGTTTACAGAAACGATGATTTCACTTACCTTTTCTACAAAAGCGGGATTGCTGTGCTCCAAAGGGTTTCTCTGCCCTATGATCAAGCAGGGATCCTCCGGCGTTGCTTCTTTGAGATCCGTGGAATTTTCCTTATAGTATAGGGCAAGAATCGGCTCCACGGCCTCTGCTCCCTCTTCACTGCCTTCGGACACGCTCGGGTAATAGAAGGTCGGCCCGAAAAGCTGCTCTTTTGTAAAACTTGCTTCATAGGAATCTGACGAACGGAACGTGATAACCTTTGCCGTTTCAAAAAGGCCGGCTTCTTCTAAAATCCGTTGCACCCTGATTCCTTTTGCCGCATACATCTGCGGATTCGGCCAGTTGTTGATCGTTGAATAAGTATGCTCAAACCCTGCATCAGAAAGCGACGCCAATTCTTGCATTGTGTAGGAAAGATCTGCTGAAAGCTCGTCCCCCTTTATTGTTAGAGTCAGTTCTTCCTGCTCTTCCGTAAGCGGAAACACCGTAGCGCTCTCTGTTTTTTCACAGCCGGAAAGCAGCGACAGTGCGACAAGAAGCAAAAAAAGACTTCTCATTAGGTTCTTTGTTATTCTGGACTTATTCTTTTTACTCATTTGATTGTTCCTTTCCCGCGGTTATCGATTCTCTATCGTTGCTTCGTCAATGAGTTCTCCGTTTCCGTCAAAACTCTTTATTCCTATGCTGTTTCCCGACACGGACAGTACCGAGTAAATTGCTACGTCCCCTTTAATAACTTCTATATATTCATAGGAACCCACGCCATATTGTTTGCCTCCCGAAGTACCAATGAGATAAGTAATTCCCCCTGTGGTAATGGTTTCATCTAAAAGAGGTTTTGTTCTCATATAGACATGCTGATGTCCTGAAAGAACCAAGTCAACTCCTCCCGCTTCAAGCAAAGGAACGAAATTCTCTCGAATGGTTTTTGCGCGTGCCGTATCCTTTGGGATATCGGAAGCCGGATAGGGAGGATGGTGAAACATGACAACACAGAGTTTCTCTTTGTTTTTTGCCAAATCAGCTTGCAACCACTCCATGTGTTTCAACTCTGCGGCGCCCATCAAATTGCTGTCCATAACGATGAAATGAACCCCTTTGTGGTCAAAGGAATAAAAGAATTCTTTCGCTCCCTTGGGACCATTCTCGGGCAAAACAAACTGCTCGCGAAACAAACGTGTATCATCATGATTGCCGGCAGCAGGATACACGGTAAGACTCTTTAGCGTCGAGGCCCCGGCTTCAAAAAAACGCTGCCACTCCTCCGGATCGCTTCCATCATTTACAAGATCTCCTCCCAAAAGCAACAACTCCGGCTTACTTTCATCCGCAGCCGCTCGGGCAAGTAATTCCCCCCAAGGTTCATAATCTCCTGTGTTAGGATCGGCTTGGGGATCTCCCATATAGATAAAAGAAAAATCCTCGGCTTTTTCATTACCGGAAAGAAGAGGTTTTTGCTCTTGACCAAAAAAATACGCAAAAGCAACCACGATTAAAAAAAGCGAGATTGCTGTCAGCGTATTTGTCTTTGAGAATTTCATCCTTTGGCGTTGCATTCGTTTCATATTAAAATTCCAGTATTTCGTATTCATGATGAAGAAGATCTATCGTGAGAAGTCGATTCCGAAGAACTTCTTCTTTTCCTAAGAGAACTTTTGCCGTCTCGGCAACTTCGATAGAAGCGATGACGGCGGGCGTGAACGAAGGATTCCCGAGTTCCACTTCGGCCCCCTTCTCTTCTTGCTGCGAATAAAGGCTTTCCAAGAGTCGATCTCCCGGGAAAATCACGGCCACCTGTCCGTACCATCCGCCGATGGCGCCGTGAATCATAGGAATACCAAGCTCCTCACATGCCTTCTCAAGCGCAAAACGGGCGCCTGTATTATCGAGTGCATCTACCACCGCATCATGCCCCGCTAAAAGAGTGTTTGCGTTCTCCGCCGTAATCATGGTTTTGATTGCCGTGACTGTGATTTCAGGATTGACCTCTTCCATTCTTTCTCTTGCTGCTTGTGCTTTGCTCATTCCCAAGGTGTCCATGCGAGAAAACAACTGCCGATTGAGGTTTGTTTCTTCGAAGACATCCCCGTCGACGGCAGTGATGTGTCCCACGCCGAGTCTTGCCAGCTCTTCAATGACAAAACCTCCAAGGCCTCCGCAACCTGCAACAAAAACACGTTTTTGTCCCAAGAGGGTGGTTTCTTCTTCCGAGAAGGTGTTTTTATTTCGCGCGTATCGCTTACTGACATTCATAGCCGCCCAGCTCCTTCAATATCGCTTTGAATTCTTCGCTCTTAAGAACCGCCAAGAAGATACGAATCATTTCCGTTTCCATATATTCCTCGGGAATCGCAAAATCGTATTCCTCATATCCGATGGGAATGAAGTCAAGATCCATTGCCGCCGCGGCAGAATATACGCCGACACCTACATCTGCACTCCCGCTCTTTACCGCCGCCGCAACAGACATGTGGGTCGTCATGTCGCGTTCGTAACCATAGATCAAAGACGGATCGATTCCTTGCTTTTTCAAAAGATGATCCGTTAAAAGTCTTGTCCCCGAACCTCTTTGGCGATTTACAAAACGAATCCCCGGTTTGCAAAGGTCCGAAACCACATGGATTTGTTTGGGATTACCGCTCGCCACCATAAAGCCTTGTTGCCGTTTAACACCTTTGACAAGCACAGTTTTTTTCGCAGCGAGGTATTTGTCGAGATAACTGCGGTTGTATTCTCCGGTCTCTTCATCGAGCAAATGGATGGGCGCAAGATGCGCTTCTCCTCTGGAAAGAGCAAGGATGCCCCCCATACTCCCAACATGAGCAGAAGATAAGTGCGCCACGGCGCCGGAAGAAGTTTTCCCTGCCTTTTCCATCAAGTTTCCGATATGATCCATAATCAAATCATGACTGCCGATTGAAACGAGGGTGTTTTGTATCGCGCCTAAATCTCTCATCAATTCCACCATGACGGTTTCCCCGGCTTCAATGCCTTCGCTGTTTTTTGGTATAATCATGAGCCCATCCGCTTTGACCAAGGACATGGTAACACCGGCTCCACGGGGAAGCGGGGTCGCAATCAATTTGTCGCCTACTTTTCCAAGTTTCACACGCAGGTATTCTCGATACTTCAGAGAAGAAACCACCCTCCTTGAAAGGGTCGCTTCTACCTGAGCATTTTTGGGGATTTCTGTCTTTTGCAAGAGACGAAAGACCGGTCCAACAATCTCTTCAAACGCAAGGAAAGCCGAACCGGGATATCCCGGAACGCCGATTACGGGCTTTTCGTCAATGATGCCTAAAATCGTTGGTTTTCCGGGTTTGATTGCAATTCCATGCAAAAGGAGTTCTCCGTTTTCCTCGATGAGTCCCGCCGTATAATCTTTACTGCCGGCAGAAGAGCCCGCGTTGATTACAACAATATGGTTTCGGTCAAGAAGCGTTTGCATGGCGCGGGAAAGTGCTTCCGGTTCGTCAGGAACAGGAGAAATGCGATCCGCAAGGCCTCCCCATTCTTCGACCATCGCTTTAAAAGTCCATGAATTTGTATCAAAACTCTGTCCTTTGGGAAGATCATCATATTGCTCTGTGATTTCGTTTCCCGTCGGCATAATTCCTACACGGATTTTTTCATAGACGGAAATTGAGGAAACCCCACTGTTTAAAACGGCTCCAATATCCATCGGCCGAATCTTGTGGTTTTCGGGCAAAACCATTTCCCCCGAAACAATATCTTCGCCTATGGGTCGTATATGCTGCCAAGGAGCTGCCGACATTCTGATGCTGACGCGATCCTCTCCGTCGGGTACGAGGTCTTCTATCATAATGACACTATCATAGGGATCAACAATGGGATGTCCTGTATTGATGTATTCGAAATCCCTTCCCCTTTCAAGGATTATGGGTTGTACTTCGCTTGCGCTATAGGTACGTTCGGCGACGACCATGATTCCGTCCATGGCCGCGGCATTATGGTTTGGCGCAGAAACGCGAGCAAAAACAGGTAGCGCCGTAACTCTGCCGGTTGCTTCTCGGATGTCTATCTTTTCGACAGCAACGATTTGTTTTCCTTCTTCCAATCGCTTGATATAAATCGAGACGGCCTCTTCGATATCGGTATTGGAAAGATAGATTTTTCGTTTCATACTGCTTCCCTTCTAATATCCTTTTCCGATTAGAACGACTTCTACCAGACGTCCTCCCTCTAAACCTTCGGAATCTGCATTCATAACGACATAACCGTCTGCTTTCATGAGCGGAGAGATGGAACCGGATTTTGCGCGGATCGGTTTTGCCACCCAGACGCAAGGTGCACTTTTTATGACACGTGCTTTTTGCACGGCGCTTTTTTCGCCATCCTCATCCCCTGTCATTTTTTCAAGCTCCACCAACTGATAGGTTTCGCGACCATCACCCGCATGTAAATTTTCAGACAAGACCGCCATCAAGCTTTCCTCTGCTTCTGAATTTCCAAAAAAGTATTTCTTGAGAAAACGCTTTACAATGACATCGTAAACAATAATAGCTGACATCGGATGTCCCGGGAGCCCAATGACTGCCTTTGTTTTTTCGGGTTGCTTAAAAACACCGATAATCGTTGGTTTTCCGGGTTTGATTGCAACTCCGTGTGTGATGACTCCGGGGCTTCCAAGCGAATCGATGACTTTTTCTGTCAGGTCTTTGTTGCCGGCAGAACTTCCACCGGAAATCAGCACGAGATCACTGTTTTTCAGTGCGTCCGCAACACAGACTCGAAAGATATCATATTGATCCCCCACGATTTCAATCGAGTGGATTTCGGCTCCCGCAGCTTCTGCCATGGAGGCGATTGCATAGGAATTGATATCTCTGACTTGGCAAAGTTCGGGCATTTCGCTCGGACCCACAAGTTCATCTCCCGTCGAAAGAATACTGATTCGCGGTTTTTTATAGACGAGGATAGATGCTTTTCCGCAAGCGGCAAGTAGGCCGACATCCTTTACGCTGATGCGATGCCCTTTTTCATAGAAACGCTCTTTTTCGGCGTAATCTTCCCCTATATTCATGAGGTTTTCATTTGGAGCCACAGACCGATTTACGGCGATTGTCGCATTGTCTAAAAGATCAACATGCTCTATCATTACTACGGCATCGGCACCGTCCGGAACCATTCCGCCCGTGGGAACATAAGCCGTCTTTCCGGATCCTACCCGAAAGCTTGAAGGTTCTCCCATTTGAACGGTTCCTACCATTCCCAGGAAAACCGGCGCACTTTCTCCGACGCCAAACGTGTCCGCCGCATAAACAGCAAACCCGTCCACAATCGATCTTCGAAAACTGGGTACATTCATGTCCGAATAGATGTCTTCTGCAAGATAGCGCCCACAAGCACCGCGAAGACTGACCCGTTCGGTCTCTCTTTTCATTTTTAGAAAATAAGTGTCAAATTTCAGTTGCACTTCTTGTATCGTATCGACGCTCAGCAATTTCATATTTTTGCCTTTCAACTCCCTGTGAATGAAACAATATATCTGGCTTTATTTTATCAAATCAAAAGCTCTCCGGCAACGAATCTCTTTGTCAGCTCCTCTTCAGGGCTTGCCAAAAGAACGTTACTCGGAGCGGTTTCGATGAGTTTTCCATTGTGAAAAAATGCGGCGTCTGTGCAAAGGCGCTTTGCCTGTGCTAAATTGTGTGTAATGAGAACGATGGTTGTCCCTTCCTCGCGGTTAATTTTCAGAAGGATTTTTTCAATCTCCGCCGTCGTGGAGGGATCAATATTTGCGGTAGGCTCGTCAAGCAACAACAAGCGAGGATGAAAAGACAAGGCTCTGGCGAGGGCTGTTTTTTGCATTTCTCCTGCCGAAAGAGTCCATGCTTTTTGCGAAAGAAGTTTGCTTAAGCCCAATTCTTCGGCCAGTCCCGCGACTCTTTCTTTCGTTTTTTCTTCACTCCATCCACGGAGCTTCAAAGGATATCCGATATTTTTTTCTGTTGTTGTCCTCAAAACATAGGGCTGCTGAAACACCATGGTCACATCTCTTCGCGGTATTTCTTCCGTTTTTTGCGTTCCGTAAGTCACCTTGCCTTCCGTCGGGCGGTCAAGCCCTGCAAGGATGTTGAGCAAGGTGGTTTTTCCGGCGCCGTTTGACCCAATGATTCCGAAAAAGGAGCCTTCTTCTATCGTCAATGCAGGAAGGTCTAACACTGTTTTTGTCTGATACTTTTTTTTGAGATCCCTGATGTCTATCCTCATATTCCTGCCTCCCTTTCTTGGATGTGGTACAAGGTGGCATTTAGAATAAAGGCAATCAATAAGAGAACAAGTCCCACGGCAATGGCTCGATCGAAATTTCCCATCCGCTGAAGCTGTGCGATATAGGTTGTCATCACTCTGGTCTTTCCAACGATATTCCCGCCCACAAGCATCACGGCGCCCACTTCGGAAATGGCTCGCCCGGCCCCGGTAACGATGGCCGCGAGGATAGCGACTCTGACTTCAAAAATCAGCAATTTTATGGATTCTTTTTGCCCGGCACCAAGGGTTGCCGCCACTTGTCGAACGCGAGGCGCTTTTTCTTTTACGACATTATAGGTCAATCCGATAATAATCGGCAAGACAAGACAAATCTGCGCAATGATCATCGCTGTTGGTGTAAAACTAAGACGAAGTGAGCCCAGCGGTCCTTTTCTCATAATGAACAAAAAGACCACGAGTCCCGCAATCACGGGAGGAAGACTCATCAGCGTGTAGGTGATTCGAATCAGCGCTTTTTTCCCGAAGAAATCATAGAGACCATAAAGCACACCGACAGGAACGCCGATGCAAGTCGAAATCAAGACAGAAGAAAGTGAGACTCTCAAAGAGAGCCCCACAATCTCATAAATTTCAGGATCAAAAACTACGAGCATTCGTATGGCTTGTATGAAGCCATTTGCGAGTTCTTCCATTCTGTTTCCTTTCGTTTACAGAAACAGTACTTTCAAAGATCAGTCGACCGTCGGTTCTCCGGTAGCATTTGGAGTAAACAAAACCTGTCCAAATTCTTCAACACCAAATTCTCCGATGAGACCCTGCGCTTTATCGCTAAGAATCCATGTTTGGAACGCAAGCGCGCCTTCGGCGTTGATTTGCTCATTTTTTGCAGGATCAACAACGATGACTCCATATTGATTAAAGAGGGTGGTATCGCCTTCGCTCACGATAGCAAGGTCTGTCTCTGCCTCATAGGCAAGCCAAGTAGCTCTGTCAGCAATCGTATAGGCCAACTTTTCATTTGCCATCGTTAATACAGCGCCCATGCCCTGTCCTGCTGAAACATACCAATCACCTGCCGGTGTAATCTCTGCTTTTTCCCAAAGGGAAAGTTCTTTTTTGTGAGTTCCCGAATCATCGCCACGCGAAATGAAGGTGACTTTGTTTTCGGCAAGGAGCTTCATCGCAGCAACGGCATCAATTCCGGCATTCTCAGCGATGCCCGCCGGATCATCTTTTGGCCCTACAATAACAAAGTCGTTGTACATTACGTCAAAGCGTTCCGGACCGTGACCGGCCGCAACAAATTCTCTTTCAGCGGCAGGAGAATGAACCAAAAGCACATCCGCTTCGCCGTTTTCTCCCATTTCCATCGCGGCGCCAGAACCCACGGCAATGACTTCCGCTTCCCAACCGGTGTCAAAGGTAAACGCCGGAAGCAAAACATCCAGAAGTCCGCTGTCCTGTGTGCTGGTCGTTGTTGCCAAACGAAGAGTTCCCTGAATCTCAGCTGCTACGGGTTCTGTGGGAGTTTCAACCTCTTCTGCTTGGCCGCAGCCCGCAAAAACAGTCAGCGCCAGAAGCAGCACCAAGAGTACTGCCATAAATTTTGTTTGTTTCATGAATCGTTCCTCCTCATAGGTTTTCATGTCTTTTTGCTGAGGGAAGGAGTTCGGTAAATACCGTTGGCAACTCTTTAAAAAACCTCTTCACATTAAAGAGAAGAGGTCAATCAAGCGATTCGCCTTTCCTTTCCAAATACGGGAGGCATCCGGATTTCTCCGAATACCCATTGGCCGTTTCCCTTGACTTTCGCTTTAGGAGAAACGGCTCGGATGATATATAAGCTTTTATGATAATATTATATCTTTTATGCAACATTTTGCAAGCATTCCGAGATGTTTCTTACAATATATATGCCTGTTTTTTGCTTCTTTTCAGCCACCACCGACAAGCCGTATAATCCTAATCTTTTCGCCATCAAAAAGCACCCGATTTGGATAGTCCGCCGCAAGAAGTTGGACGTCATCAATCCAAACAGAAACCCTTCCTTCATAGGAATTTTTTTTTAGCAGATCAGAGAGCAAGGTGCCTTCCGGAAGACGTGTGTTTTTATTGTTCACTATGACATGGATATCCATCCGAGTCCCAGCCTTTCAACAGTTTCTGCGTTCGGGCAAGAGGTTTCTTGGTCCCAGCCGGCAAGTCGATAATAGGTAGTAATCGCTTTTTCTGCTTCTGCCGGAGTAATCCCTACGCCTTTGTTTGGTCCTTCAGGCAAGACAATAAATGCTTTTTTCGGAAGCTTATCGTCTTTTCTTGTAAAACCCTCTCTGATGTTATACAGCCTCATCATGTTGATACGGCGTTCTCCGATTTCTTGTAATTCTTCAATTGAGGCGTCCCAACCGACTCCGTATTTGCAAAAAGCAACAATGTCTTCGGGTCCATAGAGCTGCCATGCCGGTCCAAAGGCAAACTGACAGAGACAAAGACTGTCCATCATGGAGTAGCATTTTTGAGTCTCGAAAGCAAACTTTGCCTTGTTGTCATCAAGAATGCCGTAAGCGTCGCATTTTTTGAATTCGGCAAGCTGGTTCGGCCAAATCCAGTTCTGATCATCATCCGGTGCCATCAATGCAGGATCGTGTTCTGAAGATTGATGGTCCGCGCCAAAATTATTCACTGCATAATTGACGGCGAGGTTCGGTTTAAACTGGACCATGTGTGCCGGCCATTCCTGACCTTTACAGGTGACGGTCAAGTCCTCTGCACCGTTTCCGATTTGAGCCGCTGCACGTTCACTTCCGAGCGCGAGCAGTGCTCCGATTCCTTTTTCTTTGTAAGCGATTTTTTTAATCAGCGGAGCGAAAACGGAACTGTTTCCGAAACGAAGATCCAAGCCGTCCGTGTCCTCTTTTGTTAAGATTCCCTTTTCATAGCACTCCATCGCCCAAGCAATGACTGCGCCGCAAGAGATGGTATCGATTCCGTACATATTGCATAACTGGTTCGCTTCACAAATATCGGCCAAATCGTCGTTTCCGCAATAGGACCCAAAAGTTGCGAGTGTTTCATATTCGGGTCCGCCGTATTCCGGATCTGCCTTTCCGGGAATAGAAACCACGCCTTTGCAGCGAATGGCACAGCCAAAGCAAGTGTCTCTTTCTTTTAGTATCGTGGTTGTGATGGTCGTTCCGTCGATTTTTTTCGCAGTGGCAAAATAGCCTGTGTTCCAGTTGTTGGTTGCGAGGAAACCTTCCTCTGCGGCAGGAGAAAGACAGCCTGCCGAACCATTTAAGGCAAGATCGACGACCGCTTCATTTGCGGCAATTCGTTCTTTTACATTCAATGTGAGTGTCTTCATCCCGATGGGATCAAAGGGCTTTTGCGGCGGTTGCTTTTTGACAACCAGCGCTTTGAGATTTTTCGAGCCCATTACGGCACCCACACCGTTTCTACCGTTTGCGCGGCTTCTTTGGTGCATGATAGCGGCATATAGCACTTGATTTTCACCGCCGGGGCCAATGATGGAGGTTTCAAATTTGTCCGTTCCCAGATCCTCGCCAATCATTTTTTCAGCCTCTCCCGTTACTTTTCCCCAAAGCGCGGAGGCGTCTTTGATTTCCACTGTGTCTTTGTCAATGAATAAGTAGACCGGTGTTTCTGACTTTCCGGTAACAACGATGGAATCATAGCCATTGCCTTTGATGTGGGCGGGGATGAAACCGCCGACCTGTGAGTCTCCGGCGGTTCCCGTCAGCGGACTCTTTGTGGTAACGCACATGCGGCTCTGTCCGCTGATGGGGATCCCCGTGAGCGGCGAAACCGAGAAGATCAGGGGGTTCGCCGGTGAGAGGGGATCGATCC
>JAQUUY010000173.1 GCA_028693645.1 Eubacteriales bacterium
GTGTTCCTGTCCGTTGCATTCTCTTGTTCAATAAACAAAGCATCCGGTCGCAGCAAAATACTAATGCCTTCACATAGTATCGTACAAAAAACATGAAAAAACAAGAGAAATCAAAGATCAATCTGATTGAGGATGCCGGAAAGGTAGGCCAGAGCAACGCCATAATTGGACATTGGCACAGCCTGCGCACGTGCGGAATCGACGCGAGCCAAAACGTGTTTGCGGTTGAACATGCAAGCACCGCAATGGATTACAAGATCATAAGAAGAAAGATCCTCGGGGAAATCAGCTCCGCAGACAACATCGACATCAAGCCGTTCGCCGATTTTTTTTCGCAAGAGCGCCGGAAGCTTTTCTCTTCCAATATCTTCGGACAAGGGCGCGTGTGTGCAGGCTTCGGCAATCAAAACCTTTGAATCCGGAGTCAATGCTTCAATCGCAGCAGCACTTTCGACAAAATACGGAAGATCACCTTTATAATTCGCGAAAAGCACGGAAAAAGAAGTCAGCTTGCTTTCCGGCGGTTTTTTGTCGTAGACCGTTCGAAAGACCTGCGAATCCGTGATGATGAGAGCCGGCGGAGCAGAGAGTGCGGCAAGCGCCAAATCAAGTTTATCCGTTGTTACGGAGAAAACGAGGCACTTTTTATCAAGAAGCTCACGCAGAGTCTGCACCTGTGGCAGGATCAAGCGCCCTTTTGGAGCCTGGATGTCCTGCGGCATGACGAGAAGTACAACGTCGCCTTCTTTTACAAGGGTTCCGGTGATGCTGACCGCTTCGTAATCTTCGGGAAGGCGGCGAATCAATTCTTCACGGATCTCTCGGATTCCTATTTTGTCCTTGGCACTGACAATCAGAGGGGTGAGGCCGCTCGCCGTTTTTATCGTGGAAGCCAGAAACTCCGTGTTTTCGATGATGTCGGCTTTATTGATAATGACGATGACGGGCGTTTTTTTTGCTTGCAGTAGCTTAATCCAAGCAAGTTCTTTGCTAATCTCTGAATCGCTAATTACAACAAGCGCGATGTCTGTTTTTTCGGCAGCGGCTTTTGTTTTTTCGACACGCAGCAAACCGAGTTCGCCTTCGTCATCAAAGCCTGCGGTATCGATGAAGACAACAGGACCGATTCCGTGGATCTCCATGGACTTATACACAGGGTCGGTCGTCGTTCCGGGAACGTCGGAAACAAGGGCGATTTCTTGACCTGTCAACGCATTAATCAGCGAGGATTTTCCGCTGTTTCTTCTTCCGAATATTCCGATATGGAGTCGGTTGGCTCTTGGGGTATCGCTTAAACTCATAACAGTACCGGCAGGACAAACTCCCGCGCATCCTTTCGTCTGGGTTTGGCCCGATGCTTATAAAAGCACCGGGCAGCAGAGTCTTAAATAAAACATATCGTACATTGCAAATACACTTTGCGTATTGAAACTTCAATTGTTTAGAAGCGGAAGTCGCGTTTTCCTTCGCCCATTTCAACCAGATGTTCTTTGGCGATACGGCGGGCTTTTTCGTTCGGAATCAGTTCGACTTGTTCCGCAATCATCGCTTTTCCGTTCTCTTTGGTTTCGGCAGAAGCATAATCTTCAAGGTATTCATTCAGGGTCATCAAGGCATTTGGGTGGCAGCAGTTTGCAATCTGTCCGCTTTTTGCGAGGCTCATGAAACGGTCGCCGGTACGGCCTTCACGGTAGCAGGCGGTGCAAAAGCTGGGGATAAAACCGAGTCCAAGCAGCCAGTTGACGATTTCATCGAGAGTTCTTCTGTCGCTGACATCGAATTGTGCGGAGTTTTCCTCTTCGGGTTCGGGGGTATCGTAGCCGCCGACACTGGTTCTTGAGCCGCCGCTGATCTGCGAGATGCCAAGTTCAAGAAGACGTTTTCTCATTTTCGCGGATTCTCTGGTCGAAATAATCATGCCGGTGTAAGGAACCGCGATACGCAAAACAGCAACAATCTTTGCAAAGGTGTCATCGGGAACGGCATCAGAGAAATCAGCCACATCGATATCGTCAGCGGGGCAGATTCTCGGAACACTGATTGTGTGCGGTCCACAGCCCTTAGCGGCTTCTAAATGCTCTGCGTGCATCAGCATCCCGACAAAGTCATAGCGATACATATTGAGGCCGTATAGAACGCCGCAACCGACATCATCGATTCCCGCATCCATCGCGCGGTCCATGGCTTCGGTGTGCCAAGCGTAATTGTGCTTCGGTCCTGTCGGATGAAGGGCTTCGTAGTTTTCTTTATGATAGGTTTCTTGGAAAAGGATATACGTTCCGATTCCGGCGTCCTTTAGTTTCTTATAATCTTCAACGGTCGTTGCCGCGATGTTGACGTTGACACGGCGAATCGCTCCGTTTTTGTGATTGATGCTGTAAATGGTCTTGATGCTTTCTAAAATGTATTCCAGCGGATTGTTGACGGGATCTTCGCCGGCTTCGAGAGCCAGACGCTTGTGTCCCATATCCTGTAAGGCGACAACTTCACGGGCGATTTCTTCTTGTGTGAGTTTTTTTCTGTGTATCGTTGTATTGTCGGCGTGGTAAGGGCAGTAAGTGCAGCCGTTGATGCAGTAATTGGAAAGATAAAGGGGTGCAAACATGACGATGCGGTTTCCGTAAATCTTTTCCTTAATCTGCTTTGCGAGGCTGTACATTTTTTCGTTTTGTTCGGGTAGGTCGCATTCCAAAAGCAAGGCCGCTTCGCGGTGGCTGAGTCCCTTGCAGTCTTTGGCCCTCTCGATCAGAGCGTCGATCATTTCTTTATCATTCTTGTGTTCCTGCGCGTAGGCAAGAGTGTCGAGAATTTCCTCGTGATTGATAAAATCGACAGCGTTCTTGGATTTCGGGTCATACATGGTGGTTCTCCTTTCGATTTCTGTTGCCTTAAGGTCTATTCGGCCTGCGGCGCAGAGGTTTTGGAATAAATGGTTTTTGTACTGACTCCGGGCAGCATACCGAG